>CALBXO010000611.1 GCA_937890335.1 uncultured Pseudomonadota bacterium
CAAACCGGCGACCGGCCCTCCCCAGCGACGCGCGCCACCCGGGTTGAGCTTGGAGCCACTGACCAGCGGCGGAAGGTTCTGCCGCAGCGACACCACCTCTTTGGGTGGCGGTGGCGCATCGCCATCGCGCGCCACCTGGATCTGCCACTCGTGCTCCTTCTTGTAGTGCCCAATCGGCGCTTGCCCCGGCCACGTCCCCATCTTCACAGAGCCGTCGTCAAAGAAAGCGATCGTGGCCATGGCGGGCTTGACCGGCACAAACAAGCGCCGGTCCAGGATCAGCCCATAGGCGCCGTGACTGGTCTTGAAACCACCATTGAAGCCGAGCAGCAGTCGCGACAGCGTCTGAGGGTCCCGCGGAACCTGCCCTGTGCCTCTGAGCCCGGTCGTGGAACGTGGGTTGGCGGTGCCCGCCTCCAGGTGGAGCTCGAGCTGCCGCATGTCCATCGCCACCAGCGTGACGTGGTCTGACACCATGCGCTGGTTGACCCGCACCGACGTCCGCATCACAGGCCAAGGGCGCCCGGTGGCCTGTCGCGGTCTCGCCCACGACGGAGCCCAGGGCTTCCACTGGCCTTCGCCCTCCACCCGCTCAAAACCCCACGCGGCACCCGGCGGATCGATCCGCTGAGGTGGCCAATTGGACTTGGGTCCAACCGGTACAGCGTTCTCCGGCGGCGCGTGCGCCTCGGGCATCGGCACATCGGTGGCGCCGGCCACGCCGCGTTCCAGCGCGCTGGTATCGGCGCCCACCAGTGCATACCAGCGCTCGCGCGCCCCGGCGACCCGGTCGAAGACGTACTTCTCAAGTGACGCGATTCGGTGGGGACCAAACCATGCGGCGGCGCGGAAGCGGTTGACCGTAAACTGCGTCCACGACTCCAACACCACCTCGTCACTCTGCCTCTCCAGGGACAGCGAGGAGCCGTGCACATCGGCCACAGCGCCGTCGGCCAGCTTCACCGAGGCGTAGCCCGCCGGCAACGGCTCCGCGCCGTCCCGCGCGGCGACCGCCGCTGCCTGGAGAGCGAGGTGTTCCTCGTCCAGGCGCCCGGTCAAACCGGGACGTGCCGCGGGCAGGCGGTAGGACGAACGCCCAATGCCGTCCCGCCGACCGAGCACCTGCAGGTTGGTGACCCGCAGCTTGAACTGGTCCCCTGCGCCGCGCTCGGTCCCACGTTCGTCCACGGCCAGCTGGGCGTCCTCGGTCAGATCAAAGAGGTCCACCGTGACCGCGGCGCCCCCAACGCGCGCGGCGGTGGCCACATACCGCGCCCCGCGGGTGTCGAGCACGACGTCGTCGGCGTGGGGAGTGCGCGTCAGGTTACCGACGCGCCGAACGCGGAAAGGGTGCCCATTCGCGTCGAGCATCCCGTCAAAGACGACAATGTCGTTGCGCCCCTCCGCGGATTGTTCGTCCAGCGCGTCCGGCACGGCCTCGGCGACGGCGGTGCCCCACCGCCCTGGCTCCGGTGGGACCATCCAGCGCACCGCACCGAGGCTCGTGACCCCCTGCGCCGCCAGAAGCGTTCTCCAATCGTCCCCGGTCTGCGATGTCGCCCGCACGGTGCAAACCGCGACGAGGACGACGAGCAGAGCCCACAATGCGCGGTTTGAGATCCACGCGCGGGCGGTTTCCAACAACACGGCGGCAGTATCGCACACTCCGCGCGCCAAGGCGCGCGCAAGCGTGGGCGGGTGACCGAAACCCGCGCGGGCGCTTGTGGCCGCGGGTGACTGCGTGTACCCACGGTGTCGTGCGCCTTCGCATCGCCATCGTCGGGCTCGGGACCGCAGGTCCCGCCGCCGCGCTTTTCCTGCATCGCCTTGGGCACGATGTCATCGTGTTCGAGCGCGTGCCCGACCCGGGACCCGTGGGCGCGGGCATCGTCGTCCAACCAACGGGAATGACCGCCCTGGCCCGGCTGGGCCTGCTGCCGCAGATCATCGACGCCGGCGAGCGCCTGGACCACCTGCGCGGCTGGACCACGGGCGGACGCGTGGTGATGGATCTGACGTACGCGGAGCTGCACCCCGGCTACTTTGGGCTCGGTCTGCATCGCGGCGATTTGTTCACCGCCCTCACGGACGCGCTGCGCACCGACGGCGTCCGCGTGGAATGTGGCGTCGGCGTCGCCTCGGTCGAGGGTCGAACCCTGATCGGCGACGACGGGCGCGAGCTGGGTGCCTTCGACCTCGTGGTTGTCGCAGACGGCGCCCGCAGCGAGCTGCGCGGACGCAGCCGGCTGCCCAAGCGGGCCACGCCCTACCCCTACGGCGCCCTCTGGTTCGTCGCCGAGGACCCCGACCGAGAGTTCGCCGGCTCACTGGACCAATACTACCGCGGGACACAGCGAATGCTGGGCTTCCTCGCCACCGGCACCACGCCCACGCAAGACGAGCGCACCAACCTGGTCAGCCTGTTCTGGAGTCTCCCTGCTCGCGCTGTAGACGAGACGCGGCGCCGCGGGCTGCCGGCGTTCCGGGAGGAGGTCCTGTCGATGTCCCCGCGGGCCGAGCCGGTGCTCGATCAGATCGAGGACATCGACGCGCTGCTCTTCGCCCAGTACTGGGATGTCCGCATGCCTCGCTGGTACGACGACGGGGTGCTGTACATCGGAGACGCGGCGCACGCGATGAGCCCCCAGCTGGGCCAGGGCGCGAACCTGGCGCTGTACGACAGCATGGTCCTCGCCGACTCCCTGGACGGTGCGAGCGATCTCAAAGAGGCCATGCGGCGTTACACGCGGGCGCGCCGGTCACACCTGCGGTTCTACCAGATGGCATCGCGCTGGCTCACGCCGGTGTTTCAGTCCGATCTGACCCCAGTGGGCTGGATGCGCGACGCCTTCTTCGGCCCGTTCTGCCAGGCGCCGTGGGTCCGAGGCCAGATGCTTCGATCGCTGGCTGGACTCAAGACCGGACCGTTTGGGGCGTGGCCCCTGTCCGTGACTGACGCGTACCTGCGGGCTCTGGACGGACAGGTGGGCTGACTGGGCTGACTGGGTTGGGCAGGCGTTGCCCCGTCAGCGGCGGCGCGTCTTGTACGTGATCAGCGGGCGCAGAACGGCGGCGACGGTGCACAACCCGGCCTCGACCAGGTCCTCCACCACCATGTCAATGTCCTTGTACGCCTGCGGTGCCTCCTCGTAGAGCAGCTTTCGCGAGCCGCAGATCACCCGGCTGCCGAGCGCCGTGGTGCGAAGCTCATCGGCTGTGATCCGGCCGAGCTTGCCCTTGGCGTCGCTCCGGGGCCATTTGCGCCCCGCTCCATGGGCCAGGGACCACCCGCTGTCGTCGTCGTCGCCGGTGGGCGTCACCAGGTAGCTGCGGGCTCCACGGGACCCGGGTATCACCACCGGGCCCCGGTCCGAGGGCGCTGCCCCCTTGCGGTGAAGCCAACAGGGTCGACCGCCGTGGGTGCCGGCCTCGACGCAGTTGTGGCAGACATCGAGCACAGGCTCCATCTCCGCCCCGAGCGCCTGCGTGACCCGGTGGGCGATGAGCGCCCGGTTGGCCTTGGCCCAGTTCACGGCGTGGTCGTGCTCGCCAAGGTAGCGCCGCGCATCGTCGGAGCCGTCGGTCAATCCGGCGGCCCGGTGGTTGTCCACGTGGTACCGCAGGATGGCGCCACCCAGGCTGCGCGACCCACTGTGCACCAGCGCAAGGACCCGGTCCGAGTCAATGCCGAGCTCCGACAGAACCTCTCGCTGAACAACGGTCTCCACAACCTGCAGTTCGGCGAAGTGGTTGCCACCGCCGATGGTGCCCAGGTCGTCGTCAAAGTGGCTGGCCAGCACGCCTCGATCCGCAAGCCAGCGGGCGGTGTCCCCCTCCCACTCATCGTCCAGACCGTCCAGCCGACGAACCCAGCGGTCGAGCTTGGCCCGTTTGGCCCTCAGGCTCGTCTGCCACAGCCCCATGCCGCACCCGACGTCATTGCCGACGAGGTACGGATACAGCACCCCCTCGCTGCCGAACACGGCCCCAATGGGCGCGCCCTTGCCGGGGTGCAGATCGGGCAGTCCCACCGCCAGGCGCATGCCCGGCAATTGGGCGGTGCGCTCGAGCTGAAGCTCGGCCTCCCCCTCGATCCAGTTCTTCTTGCTTGCGATGATGCGAACTGTGGCCATGGCGCCCACTTATGGTACCGGCCGGGCGCCCGCGCAACCCACTCTCCGCCGAAACCTCGGCAGCTACTGACAAACCCCGTCCCGGCACACGGCCAGGCAGCAGTCCGAATCCGACGAGCACCGGGGGGCACTCGCACAGACACCGTCGCGACATGCGCGGCCTCCGGGGCACCCGCAACTGCTCAGGCACCGGGCGTCCAGCAGTTTGCCCCGCGCCGCGAGGTTGGCGTCGTGCATACCTACGGTCGAGGCCGGTGGGCGCGCCGGGCCGGGCATTGGATACATGGAGAAACGCACCGTTTCGTAGCTGTCCGCGGTGAGCTGCTCGTAGAGGACTACCGGGGCGCCCTCAGGCGGCAGGCTGCTCAGGATCACGGTCCAGAACAGGCCGACCATGAACGCCTGGTCGTCGGAGTGCACGACAAAGAGCGCCGGGCGCGGCGCCGCGTTGGGCGCGGTTTCGCCAAGTCGGCCTCCGCCGAGGACCAGGGTCGCCGTCTGCGCCTCGTAGCTGACGACGTCCTCGAGGGTGGCCAGTGGCAGCGGGTCAAACTGGATCTCGGCGAGCCGCCACGGCTCCGTTGGCACCTCCCGCGTATTGGGTTCCCAGCTCAGGTTCCAGCGCGGCTCTGCGCCCCAGAGAGTGAACGCCGCGACCTCGTCGCACTCGGGGCTCGCTTCCAGCGTGACATCGCCTCCCGGAGCGAACCACTCCGGCGAGAATTCCTCGATGACTTCGGCGAGCGTGAGCTGAGTGTCCGTGCCGGAAAGCGAACAAAAGTCTGCCAGGGTGATGGCCCCGCGCGGGAAGACCAGGCTCTGGACGCAGCGCTCGACTTCAGGTCCGGTGAGTTCACAGAGACATCGGGCCATTTCGTCGCAACCGAGCATGCTGCGCGCGTCGATCTGGCATTGGCCGCTGCCCTGTTCGGACTCGATCTTCAGCTCGCACACCCCGCCGGTGGGCGACGCGTCGTCTGGCCGGTCGACGTCGGCGACGGGGACATCGGCAACTTCCACGTCTCGAACGTCGGTGTCGGAATCAGCGCCCACCTCAACGGCGGCATCCGCGCCTGCATCGTCGCCGGCGCCGCGCGTCGCCGAGCCATACCTGGCGTCGTCGCAAGCGGCCAGACACAGAGCGCAGGAGAGAATCGCCAAGGCGTGTCGCATGTCGTGAACGTCGCAGTTCTGGGTGCGGCGCGCAAGCACCGCCCAGTGCGCCGGGGCCGCGCCATCGCCGTCGTCAGCGCGACGGGGCGAAGCTCACCGGGTTTTCGTTTGGGTTGAGCGAGTGATCGGCGAGACAAATCGTCGTGTAGCAAGGAGGTTGGGCGCCCGCGGGCTCCCGGCCCGCGAAGCCCGAACGACGCAGATAGACGGCGGTTTGGCCGTCGAGCGCCGCTCAACACGAGCGAGAAACCCGGTCAGGCGACGGGAGAATCTGTCGACAACCTCTCTCAGGCCGCCAATTGGCGCTCCACCAGCTTCCGGTACATACCAGCCGACTCCTCCATCAGCTCGTCGTGCGTGCCGATCTGGGAGACCTTGCCACCATCGATGACCACAACCCGGTCCGCGTCCTTCACCGTGCTGAGGCGGTGGGCGATGACCAGGGTGGTGCGGTCCTTCATGAGGCGATCCAACGCCTCTTTGACCAGGTGCTCGCTCTCGGCATCCAGGGCGCTGGTGGCCTCGTCCAGGATCAGGATGCGCGGATTCTTGAGGACGGCGCGGGCGATGGCGACGCGCTGCTTCTGCCCGCCGCTGAGCTGCACGCCGCGCTCGCCGACGAGCGTCTCGTACCCGTCCGGGAATCCCGAGACAAAGTCATGGGCGTTGGCCGCTGCGGCCGCTGCCTCCACCTCCTCTCGCGTCGCGCCCTCACGCCCGTACAGGATGTTGTCCGCGACGGTTGTGGAGAACAGGATTGGCTCCTGGGCGACGGCCCCAATCTGCCGGTGCAGCCACTCCACATCCAGGTCCTTGAGGTCGGTGTCGTCGATGGTGATCGTGCCAGTGTCCGGGTCGTAGAACCGGCCTATCAAGCTCGCGATCGTGGACTTCCCTCCGCCCGATGGGCCCACAAGCGCGACGATCTCGCCGGGTCGAATCTCCAGATCGACGCCCTTGAGCACCTGAACGTCCGGCCGCGACGGGTAGTGAAAATCCACGCCGGCAAAACGAACGTGCCCGGTCATGTCCTCCAGCACTTTGCCGCCGGTGGGCGCGATCATGGGCTCCCGGTCCATCAGCGCGAAGACGCGCTCGGCGGCCCCCGCCGCCCGCATGAAGTCGCCGTACAACCCACCCAGGGCGCCAAAGCTGAACGCGACGATCAAGGTGTAGAGGATGAACTGGGTCAGATCGCCAACGGTCATCAGCTCATCGGCCACCAGGCGTCCGCCGTACCACAGCACCACCGCGACCGCGGCGTACCCGGCAAAGAACGCCGCAGACTGGAACAGCGCCATGACCTTGCTGCGGTCCTTCGCGATGGCGAACCCCCGCCACACCGCCTCGCCGTATCGTTTGCTCTCGCCGGCCTCCTGGGCGAACGAGCGCACGGTGCGAATTCCACTGAGCGTCTCCTCAGCAACCTCGCTCGCGTCAGCCAGCGCGTCCTGCACCTTCCGGCTCAGCACCCGGATCTTGCGGCCGTAGAAGACCGCAGCGATCACGACCGGCGGAACGATGAGCAGCATGATGCCCGTCAGCGCGGGCGACGTGTACAACAACAGCGCGATGCCGCCGACAACCTGCGCAAAACTGCGCAGAGCCATGGAGACGTTCACCGACACCGTGTTCTGCAAGACCGTCGTGTCGGACGAGAGGCGGTTGAGCAGCTCGCCTGTGCGTCGCTCGTCAAAAAACCCGATCTCCTGCGCAATGACCCTGCGGTACAGAGTCTCGCGCAGCCGCGCCACGACGCGCTCGCCTGCGACGGTGAAGATGTAGTAACGCAGGGCGACGGCGACGGCCTGGATGGCAAAAATCCCGCCCATCACAACGGCGGCCAGGTCAATCAGCTCCTTGCCGCCCGGTTTCATCGCGCCATCGATAATGACGCGGATGGCCTGCGGATAGGACAGGCCCATCGCGCCGCCGATCACGAGGAAAACGGTGCCGACGGCGAGCGACCTCCACTCGGGAATCGCCAGCTGCAGGATGCGGCGCAGCGGGCTGGCCGTGCCCGCACCGTACTTCTGAGTGGATGGAGTTTCAGTCACCGGAGCAGGGTAGGCACCGGTCTCAGGATGCCAACTGCAGATCCCCGCGGCCGACGTAGAACGCCACGGCGTTGAAGACCGCAGCGTCGTCCACGAAACCCTCGGGGACCGCGGTGTCCGGCGTGGCATCGTGGCCGGACAGGAAGTAGTGGGCCGCGATCCAGATCGCCCGCCGCTGTTTGCTGGACCCCTTGGCCACGCCCCAATGAATCAGCCGGCGCAGTCCGCCAGCGATCTGCGAGGCGAGCACCAGGTCCAAGGTGTCGATCTCGCGGCTCAGGGAGCGCAGGTGGTCAACATGTGTGTCCACGTCGTGCGCGAGCCGCGACAGATCGTCGGAGGCACGCTCGCTGAGGCGTTCGACCTCGTAGCGCGCGTTGTCTGGAATGCCGCCAAGGTTCATGGACCCACCCAGGGCAGTGTCACCGGCCCGATCCGGTGCAACCTGGCCCTCGCCAAAGCACCGCGGGCGCGCCGCAGTGACCCGTCAGAGATACCACGAGGGCGGCCCGTCACCCAACGCGCTGCGCCGGACCTCCGACAGCGGCACCCGGCCCTCGTGCGCACCGAGGCCTTCCCCCGCCTCGTAGAGCTGGGCGATCAGCGCCAGTCGCAAGTTCAGCCCGGCCAGGTCCAACACCGTCGGCGACGGGTCCAGCGGCAGGCTCAGCGGACAGACGCTCACCTCCGCCTCAATCTGAAGCGGCAGCCCGTGTGTGCGGCAGATGATTGGGCGGACCTCGTAGACCGTGCACAGGCCCGCCTCGCCCAGGAAGGCGCAAGCCTCGCCGTAGGCCAGCTCCTCGAAGCGGCTGTGGTCATCGACCTCGGTTCGGGACGCGCTCTGGGGCGCCGCGCCGTGCTCGCGGACCCACGCGAAGACCGCGTCCGCCTCCACGACAGTCACAGCAAGATCCTGGCGGCAGCAGGCGGTGCAGCCCGGCTGGCAGGCCAGCTCGTGGGTCTCGTGGACCCGCGCGCCATGGCCATCGACCATGGCGCGAAGTGTCAGGTAGTTCGCGTCAGGTGTGACGCTCACGCCAGGATCTGGCGCGCGGCATCCCACGCGGCGCCCGGCTCCACGGTACCGCCAAACACGACCATGTCGGGGCTCGCCCGGAGCACGTCCAAGGCCGCAAACTTGCCCTGGTGGTCCTTGAAGTTGACGTTCACGTCCTTGGACCGCGCCAGGACCGCGCCATCCTTGAAGACCGCAAAGAACACCTGGTTCTTCCCGGACCGGGCCATGCGGATGATGTGCCGCATCGCCGTGTCTTTGGCGACGACGCTTCGGAAGAACACTGTCGTGGGTACCCCGTCCGCCTCGACGCGCGCCGCGGAGGACTCCGCCTCGAGCAGCGTCGCCTCGTAGTCCCCGAGGCGCTTGGACATCTCCTTGGCCTCGGCCGACAGCTTCTCGATCTTGCTGACGGTCACGTCGCGGGACGAACCCAGGATGCGCGTAATCTCGGCCAGTGCGGTCTCCGCCTCCTGGAACTGCGCAAGCGCACCCGCGCCAACGGTGTACCGGAACCGGTACACATTGTTCTGGATCTGGGACACGCCCAGGAGCTTGAACAGGCTCGCTTCCTGGATGTCGCGCAGGTGCGTCCCAGCGCAGGCCTCGGTGTCGATGCCCTCGATGGTGACGATGCGCAGCTGGTCAAACGGGACAAAACCGCCCTGGTAGATGAAGAACCCGTACTTGTTCTCCGCGGCCCCGCGCTGCATCACCTCTGTGTTGATCGGCGACCCGGCGAAGATCGCTTCATTGATGCGGCCCTCGATCTCCTGGATCTCGTCAGGACCGACGTTCTTGTAGTGCGCGATGTCGTAGCGACTCGCGTCCACTCCCTTCTGCGCGCCCATCTGCCGGACGTGGAAACCCAGGACCTGCTTGAGCGTCGCGTTGAGCAAATGCGTGGAGCTGTGCGCGCGCATCAGGGTGTAGCGGCGCTCCCAATCAATCGCCGCGCGAACCGTCTCGCCGAGCAGCTCTGCCGGGGCCGGCGCGTCGAGCTGGTGGTAGATCGTGCCGTCGTGGAACCGCGTGTCGATGACCTGGAACGTGTCCGACCCCAGCGTGAGCGTTCCCTGGTCACCGGGTTGTCCACCGCCGTCGGGGTAGAAGATCGTCCGGTCCAGCGCGACCCACTCCTCGTGCACGTTGATCACGCGCGCGTCGGCGCTGCGGGCGTAGGGGTCCTCGTAGTAGAGCTTGTCCGTCGGCGCTTGCCCCTTGGGCAGGGCGAGCTTGCCGCCCTTCTTCTCCAGCGCCATGGACTGGTTGAAGAACTTGTCCCAGAAGTCGTCCGAGATCTCGAGCTCGAGGTCCGACTCCGCCTCCACAACCTCGCGGATGTAGGGCAGCGGAAGCCCGAGGGTGTCGTAGTAGAAGAAGATCTTCTTCTCTGGAAAGACCTTGGAGTTCTTCTTGGTGAGCTTCTGGATCTCGGCGAGCAATTGGTTGCGGCCACGCTCCATGGTCTGGCCGTGGCGTTCCTGCTCGATGGCCATGATGTCCATGGCGGTCTCCCGTTTGCCGTCCAGCTCCGGGAAGTCGCCCACCATGCAGTCGAACTGCAGCCCAATGACCTCAGCTCCGGACAGAGCAATCTTCTCCTCGGTCAGCATGGTCATGATGCGTTTGGCCAGGTGGCGCACGAGATACCCCGCGTCCTTGTTGGACGGCAGGACATGGTCGTTGAGCATCAGAAGCAGCGTCCGGGTGAAGTCGCACAGCGTCAGGATGGTCTCCGCCGGGCGCACGGCGCGCGCGAGCTCCTTCGGCTCCACACCCAGCGCCGCCGCGATCTTCTTCTGGATGCGCTCATAGTCGAGCGGCGTCTCGATGTCCTCGGAGCTCATCTTGGTGAAGTACGCGTCGATCAGCCCGCCTTCCATGGGGAAGCCGGTGACCTCCACGAGCTTGGCCACAAACTCGGGCGACACCGCTGTGTAGATGTTGCTCGTGCCCTGCGACGCCCAGACCAGCCGCTCCAGTCCATACCCCGTGTCCACGACGCGCGTCGGCATCGGCGCGTATTTGACGCCCTTGATGTCGACGTCCCCGTCAGGGTCCTCCTGGAGCGACATGAACACCAACGTCGCGATCTCGATCCCCTCGTAGATGACCTCCACGCAGGGACCTGCGTTGCCGCCACCGGCCCACTCCGCCTCGACGTAGGTCAGCCCCAACGGGTCAGCACCGAACTCGTCCACATAGAATTTGTGGCAGAGCTCGATCGTCCGCTCGATCCAGTAGATCTCGTCCTCGCCCTCAAAGTTGAACGCGTGGTGGCCGAGCATGGTGAAACTGCTCAGGTGCCTTCCCGAGCGGCCGATGTTCTCCAGGTCGTTGAGACGGACGCACTTCTGGGCCACGACCAGCGGGTTCGCCGGCGGAAGCAGCTCGCGTCCAATCACATGCGGCTGGAAGTCGCAGATCGACGCCGCCGTGAACAGGAGGTCGTTGCGCCAGAGGCTCGCCAGCACCGGGTACGAGCCCATGGCCGTGTGCCCGTGCCGCGCAAAGAAATCCAGCGCCTTCTCGCGACACTCCGCCAGCGTGTACCGCCCGTTGAAGACCTGGCGACCGATGAAGGTGTACTCGACGTCCGGCTGAATGCCCGAGTAGACCGTGTCCGGGTCCTGGGACCAGAACCATGGACCCGACGGGCATTGGATGCGGTGGAAGCCGTTGTCACGGAAGAAGGAGTTGTCGTAGGTCTCAGCGGGGAACATCGCGGCGCTCCAGGCGAGTGGTGGTTGCCTGTGATGGCGTGCCGGACAGCCGCGGGCCTCGTCTCGCGACGCAACCGCGGGGACATTGTCCGGACAAGAACCAAAGGCGGGAGCCACGCATGCAGCAACCCGCCCTCTTGGTCATCGAACTGTGTTGACGCAGAGCGCCACGTGCTGCCACGCGCGCCCCGGACACACGGAGTTCGACTATTTGATCTTTGCTTCTTTGAACTCGACGTGCTTCCGGATTACCGGGTCGTACTTCTTGAAGACCAGCTTCTGCGGAGTGGTCCGCTTGTTCTTGGTCGTCGTGTAGAAGTAGCCGGTGCCAGCCGTCGAGACCAACCGGATCTTGTCGCGAACTTTGCTCTTGGAAGCCATATCAATACCTCACTTGCGCGCCCGCGAGGGGCGAGCGGGCGGCTTTTCTAGGTCAAACCGTGGAGAGTGTCAACCACTCATCGAGTTGAGGAACTCCATGTTGGAATCCGTGCGCCCGAGCTTGTCGAGCAGGAACTCCATGGAGTCCACGACGTTGAGCGGGTGCAGCAGCTGGCGCAGGATCCAGACGCGGTTCAGAGTCGCCGGGCTCATCAGCAGCTCCTCCTTACGCGTGCCGCTCTTGTTGATGTCGAGGCACGGGAAGATGCGCTTCTCCATCAGCTTGCGGTCGAGGTGGATCTCAGAGTTACCGGTACCCTTGAACTCCTCGAAGATGACCTCGTCCATCCGCGACCCAGTGTCGATGAGCGCCGTGGCGATGATCGTCAGGGATCCGCCGTCCTCGATGTTGCGCGCAGCGCCAAAGAAACGCTTGGGCTTGTGCAGCGCGTTCGAGTCGACACCACCGGACAGGATCTTGCCGGACGGCGGAACGACCGTGTTGTAGGCGCGGGCCAGACGGGTGATGGAGTCGAGCAGGATGACCACATCCTTGCCGTGCTCCACCAGGCGCTTGGCCTTCTCGATGACCATCTCGGCCACCTGCACGTGGCGCTGTGCGGGCTCGTCAAAGGTCGAGCTGACGACTTCGCCGTCGACCGAGCGCTGCATGTCGGTGACCTCCTCGGGACGCTCGTCGATGAGCAACACGATGAGGACCGTCTCCGGCTGGTTGGCCGTGATGGCGTTGGCGATGTTCTGCATGAGCATCGTCTTACCGGTACGCGGCGGGGCGACGATGAGCGCGCGCTGTCCCTTGCCGATCGGCGAGAGCAGATCGAGGATGCGCGTCGAGAAATTCTTCCGGTCGTACTCGAGGTTGAGCTTCTCGTCCGGGTAGAGAGGAGTCAGGTTGTCGAAGAGGATCTTCTCGCGGGCGACCTCGGGGTCGTCGCTGTTGATCTTCTCGACCTTGAGCAGAGCGTAGTACCGCTCCGAATCCTTCGGCGGCCGGATCTGGCCGGACACCGTGTCACCGGTGCGAAGGTTGAACCGCCGAATCTGGCTCGGCGACACGTAGATGTCGTCGGGACCCGGCAGGTAGTTGTAATCAGGCGAACGCAGGAACCCGAAACCGTCCGGCAGTGTCTCGAGGACACCTTCGCCGTAGATGGCGCCGTTCTTGTCGGTCTGGGCGAGCAACATGGCAAAGATCAGCTCTTGCCGCCGCAATCCGGCAGCACCCTCGACGCCAAGTTCTTTGGCCATCTTGGTGAGTTCGCTGATTCGTTTGTCCTTGAGGTCCTTGAGGTTGATCTCCTGGATCTCGGCCATTGGGAAACTCCAATATGTAGGTGGGATGAGTTTGGGAGGGGTGGGACCACCGCTCCCGGTACGGAGAAAGGAATGGAATGGAAATGTAATGACTCCGGCGGATGCCGGCAGGGTGGCGCACTGCGCCGAGGTGGCTGAAAACTACTTACAGAGTGAGCGTTGTCAAGGGTGACAGTCGCTGGCGGGCGGGATCGTCATCCGTTTTCACGGCGCACGACGCGCCGTCGGTCAGTTGTCGGCGGGTGCGTCGCCCTCGGGCGCCTTGTCTGCAGGGGCTTTGGTGTCGTCGCCACCGGGACCGACGACCGGAATGCCGTCGACCATCTTCTCGGTCGGCTTGAAGTTCGGGTCCGGCGCCTCCGGCTTCCACTCGCCGGCGTCGGCGTCGTAGACCAGATCAAACTCCACGCTGCCGGTACCGTCGGGCTTGTTCTTGTAGATCGCGCCGGGGATCGGCGGCTCGGTCATCTTGCCTTCCGCACCGGGGGGCAGCCCCTCCGCAGGCACTGCGTCATCAGCGGGCACCTCGTCCTCGACGGCCGGGGCGCCATCAGCGGGCGCCTTGTCCTCGGCCGGCACCACGGGTGCGGCGGGAGCCTTCGTCGGGTCCTCGCCCGTCGCCTTGTCGGCCGGCGCCTCAGGGGTCGGCGTGGCGCCGGCTTCCGTGTCAGCGGGGTCCGCAGAGGCCGCCGCCGGAGCGGCGTCCGTCGGGATGTCGATCTCTGAGTGGGACGACATGTACGCCAGGGACATACTGGTGATCATGAAGGTCGCGGCTGCCGCGACGGTCATTTTGCCCAGGAGGGTGGTCGCGCCGCCGGCGCCGAGCACCGTCGTGTGACTCGAACCGCCACCCAGCGCAACGCCCATGCCGCCGCCCTTACCGGCCTGCAGCAGCACCACGAGGATCAGGAAAAAGCTCACGAGGACGTGAAGGACGATGAGGGCCACGAACATTGTTACCTCGTCACATTCGGGCTCGGAACGGATCCCGAGCGCACAGGGCGCATGTGGTTATACCAGAGCGCCAACACTTGCAAGTCAGCTCATCTTCCCGGCAGCGCGGCGCGGACGATGTCCACGAAGCTTTCAGCCTTGAGTGACGCGCCACCCACAAGGGCACCGTCGATGTCGGGCTGTGCCAGGAGCTCCGCCGCATTGCCCGGCTTGACCGAGCCGCCATACTGAATCCGGATCGCGTCCGCCGCCGCCCTGTCGAGCACCTCCGCGAGCAGGGTGCGGATGTCAGCATGGACCTCCTGCGCCTGCTCCGGCGTGGCGGTCAGCCCGGTGCCGATGGCCCAGACGGGCTCGTACGCGACCGTGATGTGCGCTGCCGCCTCCGGGCCAACCCCCGTCAATCCAGCACGCACCTGCCGCGACACCACAGCCATCGTGCGCCCCGCTTTGCGGTCGTCGAGCTGCTCGCCCACGCACAGAATCACACCCAACCCGGCGTCCAGGACCGCGCGGACCTTCTGGTTGATGGTCTCGTCGGTCTCACCAAAGATGTGACGGCGCTCGCTATGGCCGATGATGACGTGGTCGACGCCAATCTCGCGCAGCATGCTCGGCGCGATCTCGCCGGTGAAAGCGCCGGACTCCGCGTAGTGCACGTTCTGGGCACAGAGCAGAATCCGGTTGTCGTAGAGCACCTCACCGGCGGTCTGCAGGGCCGTGAACGGCGGCGCCACGCCGACATCCACCTCGTCCAGGTGACCCACGGAGTCCAGCAATCCCTGCAAGAGGGCGCGGGATTGCCGCCGGTCATTGTGCATCTTCCAATTGCCGGCGATGAACGGTTTGCGTGCCATGTTTCCCCTCAACTGTGTCGGTCGAGCGCCGCGATGGCCGGCAGGGTCTTGCCCTCGACCAGCTCAAGACTTGCGCCCCCGCCCGTGCTGATGTGGGTCACGGACTGCGCCGCCCCCGATTTCTGGATCGCCGCGACCGAGTCACCCCCACCGACGATGGTCACGCCAGTGCACTGCGCCAACGCCGCGGCCACAGCCATCGTGCCCGCCGCAAACGGCTCGCGCTCAAAGACCCCCATGGGCCCGTTCCAGAAGACCGTTCCCGCGCGCGCCACGTGCGACGCGTAGAGCCGGGTGGTCTCCGGTCCGATGTCGAATCCCGCCTCGGTCGCGCCAATCTCACCCACGACCTTGCCCGTCGGGGCGTCGATGGACTCCGCCACCACGTGGTCCGTCGGCAGCAAGAGCTTCGCGCCGCGCGCCTCGGCAAACCGCAGCAGCTCGCGGGCGGCGTCCACCTTGTCGTCCTCCACCAGCGACTTGCCCACGGGGAGGCCCTGGGCTTTGAGCAGGGTGTAGGCCATGGCCCCCCCGACGAGCACCGCGTCCGCCTTCTTCACGAGCGCGTCGAGAACGCCAATCTTGTCCGAGACCTTGGCGCCGCCAAGGACCGCCACAAACGGACGCAGCGGCTTGTCCATCGCCCTGCCGAGAAACTCCAGCTCCTTCTGAACCAGGAAACCCGCGGCGCGGCGCGCGTACGCAAACTTCTCGCACGCCCCCACGACGGATGCGTGCGCGCGGTGGCTCGTCCCGAAGGCGTCGTTGATGTAGGTGTCCGCCAGCGCGGCCAACTGCGCGGCGAACTCCGGGTTGTTCTTCTTTTCACCCGCGTGAAACCGCAGGTTCTCAAGGAGAATCACCTTACCGGCACCGAGCTCCTCCTTGACCAGGAACTCCACGCCGTCGCCGACGCAGTCGTCAGGGAAGATGATCTCCATCTCCAGCAGTTCGCTGAGCCGCTCGGCCACGGGGGCAAGACTCATGGCCTCGACCCGCTGTCCGCTCGGACGGCCCAGATGAGACCCGAGGATCAGTTTGGCACCGCGCTCCAGCGCGTACTGAATTGTCGGTAGTGCAGCGCGCACGCGCGTGTCGTCCGTGATGGTGGTGCCATCCAGAGGAACGTTGAAGTCCACGCGCATGAACACGCGCTGCTCGGCGAAGGCCTCGTCGGGCAGCTGGTCGATGATGTTGATCGGCATGGTTGTCTCAGAGCTGGCCGGCGAGGTGCATCGCAAGGTCTACCATACGGGACGCATAGCCGAACTCGTTGTCGTACCAGGACAGGACCTTCACCATATTGCCGCCCTGGACCTTGACCTGGTCGGCGTCAAAGCAGGACGAGTGCGGGTTGCCGATGAAATCCACGGACACCAGCGGCTCATCCACATACTGGAGGAAGCCCTTCATCGGGCCGTTGGCGGCCTCCTTCATCGCGGCCTGGATCTGCTCCACGGTCACGTCCTGGTTCAGCGTGCAGACCAGGTCCACGAGGCTGACGTTCGGCGTCGGCACGCGAACCGCCATCCCGTCCAGCTTCCCGCTCAGCTCGGGCAGCACCAACGTCACGGCCTTGGCCGCCCCCGTCGTTGTCGGGATCATGCTCAGGGCGGCCGCGCGCATCCGGCGCATGTCGTCCATGGGCACATCCAACAGCGCCTGGCTCGTCGTGTACGAGTGAATCGTCGTGATCAGCCCCTTGTCGATGCCGAAGCTGTCGTTGAGGACCTTGGCGATCGGCGCCAGGCAGTTCGTCGTGCAGCTGGCGTTGGAGATGACCTTGTGCTGGGACGCGTCCACGAGGTGATTGTTGACGCCCATGACCACGGTCAGGTCTACGTCTCCCTTGGCGGGCGCGGACAGCAACACGTGCTTGGCCCCCGCCGCCAGGTGCAGCTCCGCCTTCTCCTGGGTGCGGAAGACTCCGGTGCACTCGAGCACGATGTCCGCACCGAGCTCACCCCAGGGGAGCTTGGACGGGTCCCGCTCGGCCGTGATGCGGATGGCGTCGCCGTTGATGACCAGGTGGCCGTCGCCGACCTCCACGGTCCCGTCAAAGCGGCCGTGCACCGAGTCGTATTTGAGCAGATGGGCAAGCGTCCGTGCGTCCGTCAGGTCGTTGATCCCGACAAAGTCCACGTTCGGGTTGCTGATGGCCGCGCGAAGCGCCGCCCTGCCGATGCGGCCGAAGCCGTTGATTCCAATCTTGACCATGGGAATGCTCGCTGTCTTATGGTGCTGGCGGCGCGTGCCGCCGATCGTGCGTGTCCGGACCGATTCGCACTACTTTCGACCCCTCACCCTGTCAAGCGCAAAGCGCCTGGCGGCGCGGCCACCGGAAGATTTGAAACGCCGGGCCGGCGGCGATGTCCCGCCGCTCGGTCCAGGCCCCTTTGTCGCTGTTGCCGGCGTCAGCCTTCGGAGTCGCCCAGCCGCAGTAACATGTCGGTGAAGTTCTCTACAGCAAAGGCCAGACAGGCCTCGTCCACGTCGAACCGCGGCGAGTGAATCGGGTGGACGATGCCCCGGTCTGGGTCCCCGACGCCGAGCATGAAGTATACTGACGGGCACCGCGTGCTGAAACTCGCGAAGTCTTCCGCGCCCATCTGCGGTTGCACAGGCACCGCGAGGCCGGGCGCGAGGCAGGCCAGCGCGCGGTCCAACAACGCATCGTCGTTGATCACGGGCACCGCCCCGCGGGACAGAGTCAGCTCCGGCGTCGCGCCGTGCGCGGCGCAGATCCCGTCCACGAGTCGCTCAAAGGCGGTGAGAGCGCGCTCGCGGACGCCCTCGTCCAGCGTGCGGATCATCCCGACGAGCGACGCGGTCTCCGGGATGACGTTGAACGCGTTCCCGGCCTCCACCTGTCCCACGGACACCACGACACTGTCGCGCGTGTCGACCACGCGCCCCGGTATGGATTGGAGCGCCACAATCAACTGCGCGGCCACGTAGATCGGGTCGATGCCGTCCTGCGGATACGCGCCGTGCGACTGGCGGCCTCGAATCGTCAGCCGGAACGCGTCGCTGCCAGCCCAGATGCCGCCGCGGGCGTACCCGATGGAACCCGTTCGCATCGGCGGGTGGCAATGGCACGCGAAAGCGGCGTCCACACCGTTGAGCACACCGCCCCGCGCCATGGCCTCCGCCCCCACGACCCCGCTGCCCGGAACCCCCTCTTCCGCGGGCTGGAAGATCAACTTCACGCTGCCGCCGAGCGAGCCGCGCTGCGCCACCAGCCCCGCCGCCACACCCAACCCGATGGTGGTGTGCACATCGTGCCCGCACGCATGCATGACACCCGCATTGCACGACGCGTACGTCGCCCCCGTTGCTTCCAGGATCGGCAGCGCGTCCGTGTCCGCCCGCCACGCGTGCGTGGGGCCTGCCTTGTCGCCCACGACCGTCGCGACCACGCTGGTGGGGGCGCCGTACCCGCCCACCTCGGGCGCCAGGCCCATCCCGCGCAGCTGCTCAGCGATGAAAGCGGCGGTCTCGGACTCCTCGCAGCTCAGCTCGGGGTGCTGGTGCAGGTGACGGCGGATGGCGATGAGTTCTTCGTGTTTCACCCGCAGACCCTGGCACAAGGCACGATTGCCTTCAACGCAAGATCCTCACCGCAACGGCAGGTGCGTGGTAGAGTCACGCTCATGGGGTTTTCCGTCGAACCGGCCTCCGGCAACGACCTGATGTGGGTCCAGCGTTACCTGGGCGAAAACTGGGGCGCGCCCCTGATCGTCTCCCGTCTGGTCCGTCACCGGGCCGACCTTCTGCCCGCCCTGGTCGCCTGGGAGAACGGCGACCCGGTGGGGCTGCTGACGTACGCGTTGGGCGGCGGAGAGCTGGAGATCGTGACGGTGGACGCCACCGAGCGCCGCCGCGGCATCGGAACCGCGTTGGTCCGCGCCGCCATCGACCTCGCGAAGACCGAAGACTGCGACAAGATCTGGCTCGTGACCACCAACGAGAACGCCGCGGCCATGGCGTTCTACCTCAGCCTTGGCTTTGAGGAGGTCGCCGTGCACCGCGGCGCGGTAGACATGGCACGGCGGCTCAAGCCGACCATTCCGAAGGCGCGCAACGGCGTGGAGATCCACGACGAGCATGAGTTTGCGCTGCGGCTGCGCCCACCACATCTGGACCCCGCCCTCGTCGACCGTGTCGCCGCGCAGCTGCGCAGCCCCGTCACGTCGTGGCGTCCCGTTCACGGGGGCTACTCGCCGGCGACGCGTGTCATCGTCACACTTGCCGACGGACGCACCGCGTATGTGAAGGCCCCCACCGCCGCCGTGCACGGCGAGTGGCTTCGGTTGGAGCTCGCCCAGTACGCGCGGCAGCTGCCGTGTATGCCCCGCGTCCTCTTTGGCGACGACGGCGCCGAGCCCCTCCTGATTCTGGAAGACCTCTCGGACGGGCATTGGCCACCCCAGTGGCGCGCCGGGGACATCGCCGCCGTGCGAGCGTCACTCGCCCAGGTCAGCGCGCAGTCCGCCGCGGGCCTGCCCCGGCTGGCCGACGGCGCGTCGTGGGCCGATCAATGGCGCAAGATAAAGGCCGACCCCAAGGCGTTTCTGCGCCTTGGACTGTGCTCGCACCGCTGGTTCGAAGCACACATCGACCGGTTCATCGAGGCGGAAGCGCTGGCGGTCCTGGACGGCGACACCCTGGCCCATTGTGACGTGCGCAGCGACAATGTCTGTCTGCGCGACGGGCAGGCGTACCTCATCGACTGGAACTGGGCCTGCGCCGCCCACCCGGACGTGGACACCGCGTTCTGGCTACCGAGCCTCGCCGTGGAGGGTGGTCCCCAGCCCCACGAGGTGCTCCCGGACGCGGCGCCGCTCGCGGCGAAGGTCTGCGGCTTCTTCGCGCTGCGCGCCGGCCTGCCCACGCTGCCCGAGGCCCCGCGGGTCCGGGGCATCCAGCACGTGCAATTGACCGCCGCCCTCCCGTGGCTGGCCCACAGCCTTTCAATCAATTTTGACCGCTAAACCCCCAACCGGACCTCGCTGGCCCCCACGGCTTGCGACCGCCCCGAGCACAAGGCCGTCCATGAACCTCCGACTCGCGTTCGTTCTCGCTCTGACGGTCACCGCCTCAGCCTGCATTCCGGTTCCCACAGTGTCACCGCCACTGAAGGCGAAACTCGGCGGCGGTCTCGGCGTGGGTGACGTCACGGACGAGTCGGACGCATCCGACCCGCCCAACTCCACGGGGATCATCAACGTCTCGATCGGCGTCCACCCCCTCCAGTACTGGGAGGAGACGGAGAACTTTGACCTGGGAGTCGGCTTCGTCGGGGACTTCTATCCGGTACAATCCCTCAACGAGGCGGGCCTCGTCGGCGGTTACCTCGAGGCGGGCTATGTCGTCTGGACCAAGGGGAGCACCGAGCGTTCACAGGGCAGGTTGTCCATCCTCGCTCGCACCGATCTCCTCACGGATGCGGGGGTCGACACCGGGACGGGCTTTGGCCTCGCGGCCGGTCTGTCGCTGGAGCTGATCTCCTGGCAGGAGTCCGGCTTTGCCAGCACCAGTGTGGAAACCAGCGACCAAGGTACGGAGGTAACTTCGTTCGTCGGGGTCGCCTACGGCGAGTCGGGAATCGGCATCGAATTGACGGGCAACCTGCGGGATTTTGGCGGTCAGAGGTACACCGCCCTGATGGCACACATCGTCTTCCGCATCCCTACGGTGGCGGGGTTCTACCTGATCCCGCTCTTCTGATCACCCCACCGCGACAGCTCGCCCAGGATCACCTCGACCCCGTCCTGGAATTGTCCGGTCGTATAGGCGATTCGGAGCCACCCGGCGCCGGCCGGCCCAAAACCGGAGCCAGGAATGGCGATTACGCCCTGGCCCAACAGGCGGTACGCGAGCGCGACGTCGTCGCCGCCTACCTCCACGAAGGCGTAAAACGCTCCGTCCAGCGGCGCGTGGACCACCCCACCGCGCGCCAGCAACGCCGCGACGGCATCCCGGCGGCCGCGGAAGACCTCGACGCCGGCCTCCAGATCCTCCGGCGGCCCCGTCAGCGCCGCGATGCCCGCTACCTGCGCGAGCCGTGACGCGCACGTGGCCACGGTCTGGTGCACTGTGGTCAAACGCGGCGCCCAGGCCTGGGGACACAGAACCCAACCCAGCCGCCACCCCATCAGGTTCGCGGTCTTGCTCAGGCCGCTGAGCACAAAGCCTGCGTCTGCGGGAAATCCCTTGTGCTGACCGTCCCAGACGAAGGCGTCGTAGATCTCATCGGAGACCCAGGGAACACCCGCGGCCCGCAGCACCTCGCAGATGGCATTCACCTCGACACAGACGGCCCCCGTTGGATTCCCCGGGGAGTTGATGACCACCGCCCGCGTGCGCTCGCCGACCGCCGCAGCGATCGCCGCGGCGGTCGGTCGAAAGGCCTGCGCCTCGCCACAGTCGTACCGCACAACGGTCGCGCCGAGCACCGTGGCGATCATCTCGTACGCCGGAAACCCAGGATCGGGCACGAGAATCTCGTCACCGGGACCGGCCAGCGCCGCGAGCACGCAGAAGAGACCCTCCTGCACGCCCGCGGTCACGATGACCTGCTCGGCGTTCACCCCCGAGGCCGCGCCGATGTGCCCACGAAGCGCGGGCAGGCCCGCGTTGGGTGTGTACGGCGCCCGGCGTGACGCGGCCTCCTTGGCGACGGCGTCCGCGACCGCAGCGGGAACCGGCAGGTCCGGCATCCCCAGCCCAAGGTTGATCGCGCCCGGCGGCGCCGCGTCGAAGATCTGTCGGATCAGGCTCTTTTTCAGACCGTCGAGCTGCGGGCGAAACGGATTCAACGCAGGGCCTGCTCGAGCGCCGTCTTCGCCGACGTGCCCTCGTCCCGGTACTTGATGATCAGCGGCGTGTAGATCTGGAGCCCGTGCGACTGCGCGAACTCCCCGCTGGCCGGACGGCTTCCCGGAACCACCACCGCCATCTCCGGGATCTCCAGCGGCGCGTCCTCGGACGCTGAATAGATCTCGCCACGGACGAGGTCGTAGACGCGGGTGGACGCGTTGAGGATCGTCCCGGTGCCCAGCACCGCACCCCGGCGGACCACCGTCCCCTCGTAGACGCCGGTGTTGCCGCCCACGAGCACATCGTCCTCGATGACTACGGGCGCCAGCCCAATGGGCTCCAGCACACCCCCAATCTGCGCCGCCGCAGACAGGTGCACGTTCTTGCCAATCTGCGCACAGGAACCCACGAGCGCGTGGGAGTCGACCATCGTGCCGTCGTCCACATACGCGCCGACATTGATGTACATGGGCGGCATGCACGTCACGCTGCGACCGACGTACGCGCCCCGCCGGATGGAGCTCCCGCCTGGAACAATGCGCGTCCCGCGCTCAACGAAGTCCGGTCGCTGTGCCGGGAACGTGTTCTTGTCCGCGAAGGGCAGCGGTGACTCCGACATTTCCACAATGTCTCCCAGCCGGAACCCCACGAGGATGCCCTTCTTGACGGCTGCGTCCACGACCCAGCGGCCGTCCTCGTTCCGCGAGGCCGCGCGCAGTTCCCCGGCCTCCACCGCGTCCAGGAACATCGCAAAGATGCCCTTGGCGCCGGCGTGCGCCCGCAACTCGAGCCGGTCCAGCTCGTACAACTCCTCAATCCTTTCACGCAGTCCCACGGGCGCCTCTCGGTTGGTCGGTCTTCCAGAACAGCATGAGCAAAGCCGGCAATACGAGCAGGTCGCCCACAAGGGCGCCCGCCAATGTCACCGTGACGAGCTCGGCAAAACGTTGACTCGGCACGAACTCACTCGTCAACAACACGCCCAGTCCCAGGACGAGCAACACCGTGGTGAGCACGATGGCTCGCCCCGCGCCGCGGAATGCCGCCAGAATCGCGCGCTGCACGTCACTGTCGGTCTCCAGCTCCTCCCGAAACCGCGTCAGAAAGTGGATCGTATCGTTGACGGCCAGCCCCAATCCAACAGCAAAGATCACGACATTCGTCACGTTGAGATCGTAACCCCGGACGCCAATATAGCCCATCGTCACCACCAGCGGGCCGATGTTCGGCAGGATGCTGATCAGGCCCAGACGCACCGAGCGGAACAGCGTCCCCATCAGGAGGAAGATGACCACAATCGCCGCCAGCAGGGACCAGGCGAGGTCACGGATGAAGACGTCGATGCCGCTGGAGGCTGCGTACGCTTCGCCACCAAACCGAACGGTGGCACCCGTGCCTGCGAACACCTCCGCAGCTTTGCGGTCCAGCCGAGAGACCAGCGCGAGCATCCGGCGCGAACCCATGTCCTCGACCCGAATCAGCACCCGCGCGCGGTCGAATCTGCCGGCCATGAACGCGTCAAAACCCAGGCTTGGGCCATTGCCGATGACCTCTTGAATCTGAAAAATCTGTCGCCGCCCGGTCTCATCATCGGCGGGCAGGATCGCTCGCTGGCCTGGATCGCCCGTGAGGTTGGCGCGCAGCTCCTGGTGGAAATCCACGTAGGAGCGGGCGAGCAGGACGCCGTCCTGTTGCGCGGCGAAAGCCTGGAGTTCGTGGATCTTCCGGTAGTGTCCCGGCTCGCGAAAGGCGCCCGGCTCACTGGCGGCGACCTCGATCTCCACGGGTAGAAAACCGCCAAGTTCTCTCTCCACAAGCCGCATATTGCGAACCTGCTCGTGGTCCTCGCCGTAGGTCTCCATCAAGTAGGAATCGATATCGACACCAACGCCGATCGCCACGCACCCCGCCATGATGCCAAGGCCCAGCGCCAGCGTGACCTTTGGCCACGCCGTGACGGCGCGCGCCATACGGTCGACCGCCTTCTCGATGAACCCAGGAGAGTCCGACTCCAGCGCCCCGCGCCTGGCCGGTTTGAGCAGCGGCAGAGTCGCGCCGAGGAAGACGATGACGGAGACGTACAGCAGCATGCAGCCGAGCGCCGCCTGCCAGCCAAAGCTCTGGAGCAGCTCGCTGCGCGCGACCACCAGACTCAGAAAGCCAATCGCGGTCGTGCCCGAGGTCAGAAGGCAGGCCAGGCCCATGTGCTGGATCGTGCGCGTCAAGGCACCAACGGGGTCCGCCGGCGTCGCGGCGTGTTCCTCCGCGTAGCGAGTGACGATGTGCACGCAGTCGGACATCCCGATCACGAAAAGAAGCGTCGGCAGCATCGTATTGATGACGTGTACATGCTGGCGCAGCACGACCATCGCGGCCACCGTCCACACAATCGCGACGCCCGCCGCGATCAGCGGCAACAGGACACCGGAGGGGCGACGAAACAAGACAAACAGCACCACGAGGAACACAAAGCCCGTGATGGGCAGTTGCGTCAGCTGCTCGCTGCGCAGGTCCTCGACCACCTTGACCCGCAAGTTGGGTACCCCAGAGAAGAACAGCGCGTAGCCCGCAGGCGGTGGATTGGCCTCGGTCCAGGCGCGCACCGCGGCCACCGCGGCGGAGACATCCTCGATATCCTGGACGCCGGGCTTGAGACGCACGCCCACAGCGACGAGGCGGAAGTCGCGACTGATGAGCTGCCCCGTGACAAGCGAGGCGGCGCGGAGCGCGGTGCGTGATTCCTCGGAGACGCCGTCGTCAACGGGCTGCGACCGACCAATCAGCGGTGTGGTGTCCAGGGTCCCCGGCGCGCCGGGCCTCTCCCGCGCAATGCCAATCGTGGCCAGGCTGTCCACGGCCAGCACGGTGCGCGCCAGCGTCAAACCCGGTTCGGTCGCCGGGTCCTCCGGCAGGAGCCCCAGCGTCGCGCGGCGCTGCCACTCCAGCGCCTCCACGGTCAAGACATCCGCATCGCCGGTCGCACGCAGCCCCACCAGCACGATGTTGTGCTCGTGACCAAACGTCTCCTTGATCTCCTCAGAGATCGCGTGCACTTCCGCGTCGCCGCGCAGGATGGCCTGGGGCGTGAAGTTGAACTCGATGAACGGCGCGATGCCCAGCGACACGACGGTCACCACGGCAAACACGGCCAGCACCCACCAGCGACGCTGGGTCAACCACGGTCCGAGTCGGGAAAAGAACACGAAAACTCCGTCAGCGCGGGATGGCCTTCACGTGCTCCTCGTAGGTGTTGGAGAACGTGTGGGTTCGGCCGCCTCGCTTGGCGACAAAATACAGGTAGTCGAGCTTCTCTGGCTCGGTGGTGGGCATCAGGACAGCCTCGAGGCTCGCGCGACCAGGGTTGGCGATTGGCCCCGGCGGAAGCGCGTCGATCACGTAGGTGGAGTAGCGACTCGTCGCGTCCTTGCACAGCTTGGGGGACGCTTTGCGCTTGTAGATGTCCGGCCCGTAGGTGCACGTCGGGTCTACTTGCAGACGCATACCCTTCTCGAGCCGGTTGAGCAAGACGCGCGCGATCACCGGGCGCTCGGAGTCCACGACCGCCTCGCGCTCCACGATCGACGCCATGATGACCAGCTGCCGTCGGCTCAGGCCGTGCTTCTTGATAAGGGCGGCGACCTCGTCCTCGCCGGCTTTCGCCACGCTCTCCTTCCAGACGACATCGTGCCGCCGGACCATCCGCGCCACCACCTCCTCCACGGTCACACCGGGGGCAAAGAAGTACGTGTCCGGAAACAGGTACCCCTCCAGCGACTCGCCGCGCACATTGTGGACAGCCCGGGCCTCTGCTGATTCCAGGTGCGCCATGAACACGTCCCGTTCGGCCAGCCCCAGCTTGTGCACCCGGTCGGCCACGTGGAACATCGTGAACCCTTCCGGGACCGTCAGGACGATGCGACCCTCCCGGCCTCGGCTTGTCAGAATCTCAAGGACGCCCGGTGGCGTGGTCCCCCCAGGGATCACGTACTCGCCGGCGCGTACCTTCCGGTCCGCGCGGCTCACGCGCGCCAGCGCGAGGAAGTACATGCGATTGCCCAGGAGTTGTTGGTCTGCCAGCTCGTCCAGCACGGCGTCAAAGCCGGCGCCGCGCTCCACGGTCACGACGCGGTCGATGTCCGTCGCGGCGCTGTTGGACCAGTGGTGAAAATGCGCGCCGCTCGCGACCACAAACAACAGGATGGTCCCAACGAAGCCCCCGACGACCCACGATATCTTCTTCCACACGTCGCGTAGCTCCCTGCCCGCTGTGTTCGTCCGCCGCCTCTAACGCTCGCCCTGCCCGCGACCATCCAGCCATCCTTGAAGAATGAGCGCCGCAGCCAGCTTGTCGATGACCTGCTTGCGTCGGGCGCGGCTGACGTCGGCCTCCAGCAGGGTGCGTTCAACTTGCCGCGACGTCAGGCGCTCGTCGACTTCATCCACGGGCAGACCCGTCGCCTCCTCAACTTGCGCGAGCACGCCACGCACCAGCCGGACCATCTTGCCCGCGCGCCCGCTGAGTTCAAAGGGAACCCCGGCTACGACACGCTCCACACCGTAGTGCCGACACAGCTCGGCGATGCGCGGAACCGCGGACTCACCGCGCCCGATATGCACGGTCTCCACTGGCTGCGCCGTCATCCCGAGTTCGTCGCTGACGGCGACCCCGACCCGTCGCGTTCCTATGTCCAGTCCCAGGACTCGCATGCCCACCCCGATTGGTGTATACCGGCTCTTCCTGAACCGGATTGAGGTGATGATGACACGTTTGCGTGTAGCGGTCGCGATCCTTCTGGCTGTGTGTCTGTCGGCCTGCGGTGCGCTTGGCGGCGACGAGAAGCGCCAAATCAACTGTGCGGAAGACTGCCCCTGCGAGTGCCCTGAGCCTACGGCAGTCGCCGCGCCCGCAAGCGCGCCGGTCTCAGAGCCGGGCGACCAGGCCCAGCCCAAGGACGAGATGGTCGTGGACGACGGCATCCCCGCCAAAGCGGAGGCCGGTACCCCGTGGCCCGTCGTGCTGCACGGCAATGTCCGTATCATCGAGGGCAAGCTCGACAAGCAGGAGGCGCTGCGCAAGATCGCAGCCCAGCGCATCGCGTTGCGGGAGTGCTACGCCACCGCACTGAGTGCCAACAAGGAGCTGCGCGGAGAGCTCGAGATCCAGTTCACCGTCTCCGGCGGCACCGGCAAGATCATCGCCGCCCTCGTCCGCGACTCCACGCTCAAGAACAAGGAGGTCGAGTCCTGCATCGAGGGCAAGATCCGCGGCTGGACGTTCACCACGACCAAGGGTGGTGGGGAATCCGTCGTGAAGTTCACGCTCGTGCTCGTCCCCGTCGTACTTTGACGCCCGCCACGACCTGACTTGATCCTCTACGACTACCCCGCCTCGCCCAACTGTCGCAAAGTCCGGATCGTCCTGTGCGAGAAGGACATCGC
>CALBXO010000612.1 GCA_937890335.1 uncultured Pseudomonadota bacterium
TACTACGAGACATTCGGTGAACGGCAGTGGCGCGGCCTCAACGGCGTGGACTGCTTTGACGCCATCGAGACCACCGAGCCGTGCGACCCCATCGCCGACCCTGGCTGTGACGACGCGGACGTAATCCGAATCCGCAACCTGATCACCGATGAGACCTATGTGGTCGAGGTCGATGAGAATGTTGCCGTGATCAATTGTCCCGGCGAGGACGAGCTTCAGGCGCTGGTGCCGTTGGCCGCGATCACCGCTTTCCTCGGCGACGCGCCCAACAATTGCGCTGCGCCGGTTCGGGACAACGAGTGCGCCGTGGACGCCGACTGTCGGCAGAACAACCCCAACGATTTCTGCTGTGACCAGGGCGATCGGAACGCGTGCGGGCTCTACGACAACTGTGTGCGCACCGTGCCGCGACCGACCTGTGGCGGCGACGAGGACTGCGGCCAGGGGACGATGTGCTGCGTGCTCGACGACTCGCGCGTGTGCAACCCGAGCTTGTGCGACGGCGAGTTCTGCTGCGCGCAAGAGAACGCCGCGGTGTGCGCGACCGCCGACGAATGCGCGCGCCGAATCGACCTGTGTCGCCTCAACGACCCGACCACCTGCAACATCGAGGGGACGATGTGCTGCCCGACGCTGGGCGGTACCCGCTGCCTGGCGGACGAGTGTCCGGTGCTGCCGGACGAGGTCATCCTGAGCTGCATCGGCAACGTCCTGCAGTGCTTCGGCACAGACCAGGAGGCCAACGCCTGCACGTCGTTCCAGGACGGCGACATCCTGCGGGCGTCCTACGCGGTGGACGTAAACTCCTACCACTTCCCCCGCTTTGGACAGGACGTGACACTGACCCAGAACCAGGGCGACTGCTACGAGCTGTCGACCACCGGTCAGCAGGGTGTCTTCACCGTCGAGGACCTGCAGGCGGACGGAACCTACCAGCTGGCCATCGGGGCCGAGGTGACGGTCATCACCTGCGACGACGGGACCCAGGAACAGGTCCCGTCCGACCAGCTGCGGGCCTACCTGCCGCCGACACCGGACGTGCGCGACTGCGATCCGTTTGAGGGTCAGAACGAGTGCCAGGGCGATGAGGAGTGCGTCGGCGAGACGCGCTGCTGCGACACGGGCCTCGAGACGACCTGCCTGTCGTGGGATGATTGTGTCCCGGTGCAGCCGAGGGCCGTCTGTGACAACGGCGACCAGTGTGGCAACGGGCAGCAGTGCTGCCCGCTGACGGACATCACCATCTGCGATCCCGGCATCTGCGGCGACGCCATCTGCTGCTTCGTCGGCGACACGGAGCGGACGGTGTGCGGAACCCAGGCCGAGTGCAACGGCATCTTTGACGAGTGCGACGTGGACGCCAACGACTGCCCCAACGGCAACCTGTGCTGCGAGTCGGAGATCGGCGCGCGGTGCGTGGCCCAGCAGCAGTGTCCGCAGCCGCCGGACCAGGTGCAGGACTCCTGCCTGTTCGGAACGTTGAGCTGCTTTGGACGCTTCAACGAGCTGAACGCCTGCGAGTTCTGGGACAACATCGACGTGACCACGGCCATGTACGAGAACGGGGCGCGGGCGCAGTACTACAGCGACGCGGGTCGCCCGGCGCGCCGTGTCAACGACGGCGAGTTCGACTGCTTCCAGATGGTCACCCTGGACGACGGGACCGTGGAGATCGTCAGCTTTGTGGAGCAGGGCTCGCCCAGCTACCGCATCGAGTTTGGCGAGGATCTGGACACGGTCACCTGCCCGGGCGAGCTCGGCGTCCAACAGATCCCGAGCGGCAGCATCGCCGCCTACCTGATCGACGGTCCGACGCCGGACCAATGTGACGCGGCGCAGCGCAACGACGAATGTCTGGACGACAACACCTGCCAGCAGGACGGCCGCGAGCTGGCCTGTTGCGACGCCGGGGACGGCAACGTCTGCGGAAATGGCCGGACCTGTTACGAGGACATGCCGCGGACGCGGTGCTCGGATGGGGCCAATTGCGGCCAGGGGACGGTGTGCTGTGCCATCGACTCGGTGCGCATCTGCGACCCGGGCATCTGCGGTGGAAACCTCTGCTGCGGTGTCGAGTCCGCCATGGTCTGCGCCACGCCGGACCAATGTGGGGGCATCGTGGACCTGTGCGATGTCAACGACGGGAACACATGCGCGCTCGAGCAGGAGTGCTGCAACACCGGGCAGGGTGCCCGCTGCCTGGCGGTGGAGGCTTGCCCCGAGCCCGAAGACCCGGTCGTGCAGAGCTGCATCGGAGATGTGCTGTTCTGCTTTGGCGACGACAACGTCGTCGAGACCTGCGGGGAGCACGCGGAGATCGGTGTGACGGAGGTCGCCTACGCAAGTGGCGTATCCGCCACCCACTTCTCCCGCTACGGCCAGAGCGCCCGGCGGACCGCCTTTGAGGACAACCCCTGCTTTGAGGCCATCGACACGGGCGATGGGTACGTGGTCAACAACCTCCGGGATGTGGGCGAGTACACCATCGTGTTCGATGGGGAGGACGCCCGCGTCACCTGCCCCGACGACACGGTCGAGACACTGCCTCGTGCGCGCGTAGAAGAGTTCTTCCCGGCCATCCCGGGCAATTGCGGGGTGGCCGAGCGGGCCAACCTCTGTGCCAACGACCCGCAGTGCGAACAGAACACACCGGGGACCGTGTGCTGCGATCTTGGCGCAGCCTCCGAGTGCGTGGACGCCCGCGAGTGCGAGCGCCGACAGGTTCACGCGCTGTGTCAGACCAACGACCAGTGCGGTGAGGGTTTCACCTGTTGTGGCGCGACCACGACGCGGGTGTGCGATCCCGTGCTGTGCGACGGCGAGACCTGCTGCGACCTGGCGGATGTGACCTCGTGCGAGGTCCGCGTGGGCGAATGCGCCCTGGCGGACAGCTGCATCGCGGGGACACTGGGTTGTGTCGGGCTCAGCGCCGAGGTGGACGCCTGCGTGTACGACGAGGGCCAGGGCGTGATCAGCGCCGACTACACCAACGGCGCCAACGCCTACTACTACACGCGGCTGGGCCGACCGGCGCGGGTCACGGAGCGGGACAACGCGCAGTGCTTCCGCGCCGTCTACGACGACGGGGCGCAGCAATTCCTGATCACGGACCTGCAGTCCTCGGAGGCCTATGTGGTCACGCTCGACGGCGACAATGTGGTGGTGTCCTGCCCGGACAACACCACGAACACCCTGCCCGCAAGCTCGGTGCTCTCCGTGCTCGCCGACGCTCCCGACACCAACGAGTGCACGCCGGCTGAGCGCATCGACCAATGCGACAACAACGCGGACTGCGAGGACGACGGCTTTGGCGAGGGGGCGCTTTGCTGCGACGGCGGCAACACCAACTTCTGTGTCGAGGCCAACGACGACGGGTGTCTGCTCACCGAGCCGAAGACCCAGTGCAGCCTGAACGCCGAGTGCGGCGACGGGGAGGGCTGCTGCGAGCTCGAGGATGTCCGGGTCTGTGACCCGGAGATCTGCGGGGACGACCTGTGCTGCTTCGCACCCGCCGCGCGCGTCTGCGACGGTTCCTGCGGCGTCTGCCAGGAAGACACGGACTGCGACCAGGGCGACATCTGCTGCGGGTTCACCAATACCTGCACGACACCGGAGGAGTGTCAGGGTGACGGTACGTGCGACTCCGATGCGGACTGCTTCATCGGCTCGATCTGCTGCAAGGTCGGCGTGATCGATGTCTGCACGGCGGCGCTGGACTGTCCGTCACCGTGCCGCTCGGAGGGCGACTGCTCCGATGGGCGCGTGTGCTGCGGCAGCCAGGCCGACCCGTTCGGCGCCTACTGTGGCCTGCCGGAGGAGTGCGCTCCCGTGGTTGAGGAGAACTGCTCGCTCGACGCGGAATGCGGACAGGGGGAGCTGTGCTGCCGCACGCGGGATGTGCCGAGCTGCGCCACGCCGGACAACTGCGATGTGGCGTGTGTGGAGAACGCGGACTGCGGGCCCGGACAGGAGTGCTGTGGGGGCGCGACGCGCACGCCGATCTGCGTGGACCAGGGCACCTGCCGCAAGGCCCGCGGCGCCACCTGCGGGAACAACAACGAGTGTTCGCAGGGCCTGTCCTGCTGCAACTACGACTCGCTGGGACGCATCTGCATCGACAGCGAGCTGTGCGGCGGTCAGATTCCGCCGGACGATTGCGCCGACGACCCGACGATCTGCACGGCGTACCCCTTGGCCGTCTGCTGCGAGGTGGACGGGTCGGCGATCTGCACGGACCAGAACGCCTGCGCGAACCCGACGTTTGTCTGCGACCAGGACCGCGAGTGCGGCCTGTCCGGGTCGGCGTGCTGCTTCGACAGAGTTGAGCCCGCCTGCTACTCGTGGCGCGAGATCAACTCCTGCGGCGGCGACCAGTAGTCTACCTCGGGACGCGCCTGCGTCCCGCCCATTCCCATTCCCCTGCACGAGCGTCTTCGGGCGCCCCCCGATCGCGGCCTGTCAGGTCGTGATTGGTTTTCTTGCGTCCATTCTGATAAGCTCTACTTGGAATTTCTATTCTTGAGCGTACGTGGTTCGAGGCGGCGAAGATGAACAACCCAACCCGTGAGGGTGGGCATCGGTGCCGAAAGGGGTGTTGTCATGGGGCGTCAGACATGCAGGGGCAAGCGGTTTGGCGGAAGGCCAGTTGATCACCCAGGTGATCGGTTGGAGGCCTTTTCGGGGTTGGAGAGCGAACTCTCCTGTTCCGATGAACACAGCAACGCAGACAACGTGGAGTCTCCAGTCAAAGGCGAGACTGGAAAGTGGAGGAGAGGTGTCATGACGAGTCGTAGTTTTGCAGCGGTCTTAGGGACTGCAGCCATGTCAGTCCTGGGCTTGGTGGTAGCCCTCGGCGTTCTGACCGCGAGCCCAACGGAGGCTCAGGCACAGGCCCTTAACTACGATTTGAATTACTACGGCGGCTGGGGTCGCATTTGTGGTGGTCAGACGTACGCCTGCTCCAATGGCCACGGCTCGTGGTCCAGCGGCCAGCGCAGCTTCTACGACCCCGTCCCGAGTGGGTACAAGGTCACCCGGATCAACTTCCAGACGGAAGGTGTGTTCGGGTGCTCCGGTCGGACGAGCTACTGGAACAACTACCTCAACGGTCGCAACTGGGGTAACGCCGGTGCCTCCGGCCACTGCTCGCTCAACGGATGCAACGGGTGGGGATCAAGACAGACGCCCTACTACTCCGACGGCTTGCCCAGCTACCGCTACCGCACCACCAACTACTTCCAGCTCGCCTGGTACTACGGACTCGGCTGCGTCTCCCGCGTCCGCATGTACATCGAGTACCGCCGCAACCTGCAGACCTGCTACCGCGACGCCGACGGTGACGGGTACGGCAACCGGTACTCCACCTCCCTTCGCGAGACCTGCAACAGCGGCTGGGTCACCAACAGCAGCGACTGCAACGACGGCAACCGCAACATTCGCCCGGGTGCCGCCGAGGTCTGCAACGGCGTGGACGACAACTGCGCAGGTGGCGTGGATGAGGGTCTGTACCGGTATTGGTACTACGACCGCGACCGCGACTCCTGGGGCCAGTCGGCGCGCCTGTTGCGCTGCGGCGCGACGG
>CALBXO010000613.1 GCA_937890335.1 uncultured Pseudomonadota bacterium
CTCGACCACCCCGGATTCTATTTGGGCGAGCAGGAGGGCGAGCTCCTCGGGTTGGCCCGTCGCCAGCTCCACGCTCGCCGTCTTCTCCAGGAGTGAGCCGACACGAATGAGGTTGGGACCCGACGGCAGGGACCAGGGGGTGCCAGCAAGGAGACAGTCCGTACCCGATGCGTCGCCGAGGGCCACGTGAGAGCCGGGGGCCCTCGGTGCGCCCAGAACCACAGGGACACCGAGCCCGAGGGCAAGTGTCAGCGCGTGTCGGCCGATCCCGCCGGGGTCGGTCAACAGAACGCCGGCCAGTCCCTGAAGGCGCAGGGCCAGAAGTGAGGCTACGTCGACCCGGCTCGACTGCCATACAAACGGGCCGTCGGGGGTGTCCGCAAAATGCTGGACGGGTCCGACCAGCATCGCTCGCCCAGCATCCAGGGTGGCGAGCTCCCCAGCGTCCGCGTAGGGCCCGGCCTCCCAAATGACGCCCTGCGCATGGCCCGGTGTCAGTCTGCGCGGCGTGACCATCTCAGCGTGGCATGTCGCGGTGCCGGAGGCTGACTCCGTAGGGAAGTGCGCCCAGGCGCCGACCGATCTCCTCGGAGATCGCGACCGATCGATGCTGTCCGCCGGTGCAACCCACGGCGATCGTGAGATAGGACTTGCCCTCGGACTCGTACTTTGGAAGCAGGAAGTCCAGCATCCGGTACAGGTGACCGAGGAAGTCTTGCGTGTCGGTCTTGCCGAGCACGAAGTCCGCGACGAGCTGGTTCTGGCCCGTCAGCGGACGCAGGTTCGTGACGTAGTGCGGATTGGGCAGGAACCTGACATCAAACACCAGATCCGCCTCTCGCGGGACTCCGTGTCGAAAGCCGAATGACACCACGTTGACGGCCATGCGACTGCTGTCGTCAGGCGACGGGTCAAACAGACCCTGGATGCGGGCGCGTAGCTCGTGGACGGTCAGCGCCGTGGTGTCGATGTGGTGGTCTGCGAGTTTCTGCAGGTCTGCGAGGGCCTCGACTTCCTCCAGCAATCCGTCGCGCACGTCCCCGTTGTTCGCCAGCGGGTGTTTGCGGCGGGTCTCGCTGAACCGCTGGACCAGCCGATCCACGTCCGCTGTGAGGAAAACCACCTCGACGGAATGGCCACCTGCGCGGGCGTCCCGAAGGACCTCGTCCGCTACGTCGAGAAACTGTCGTTCCCGTACGTCGACCACGAGGCCCAGGCGGTCGATGCGCTGACCACTGACCGTGGCGAGCTCAAGGAATTTGGGGAGGAGCACGACGGGGAGGTTGTCGACACAGAAGTAGTCGAGATCCTCCAGAGCGCGGATTGCGGTGGATTTGCCGCTGCCGCTGAGGCCGGAGACGACGACGATGCGGACGGCGTGCACGTGGGTCAGCTGGCCTGCGTTTCAAACAGGCCGTAGTTCCCGTCGCCGCGCCGGTACACGACGTTGATTGCGCCCGAGTCCATTCGGGTGAAGGCGAAGAACGGCTGGTCGGAGAGGTCCAGGCGCATGATGGCGTCGGCCACCGTCATGGACTCGGCGCTCATCGCGGCGCGGCGCAGCACCTTGACGCGCCCGTGCCCGTCGGCTGCTCGGTGGCCCTCGACGGTGACGTCCATGTAGCCAAACTCCTCGAGGGCGGGCACCGCCTCCTCGACCTCAAACTCCTCCGCGACCTCCTCGAGTTCATCTTCGGTGAAGCCCGCCACTACGGGAATGCTGGTGGCCTCGATGGTCTCCAGCGAGAAACGCATGGCCGTGCCCTCAGCGGGCTTGTGGTCGCGGATGCGGTCCTTGTAGCGGCGAAGTTGTCGGTCCAGCTTCGCCAGCGCGAGGTCAATCGAGGAGTACATGTCCTCGCTCTTCTCGCGACTCTTGATGACCAGTCCTCGGACCGTCAGCGTGAACGTCGCGATGTGCCAGTACTTCTCCACCGCGAGGACGACCTTGCCGTCGACAGCGCCGTGGATGTACTTGCGCACCGTATGTTCGAGTTTCTCCGAGGCGTACTCGCGAAGCGAATTCGAGGTCTCGAGATGGCGAAATGAGACGGCGACGTGCATGGGCTACCCTCCAGTGCCTGTGGGTGCGTGCTCGGCTTCGTGCAGCCGGCCGCGGTGATCAGAACAGCCGCTTGCGTTTGGTGCTGCTGAGGATGCCGAGCATCTCTCGGTATTTTGCCACGGTGCGGCGAGCGATGTCGATGTTGTGTTCTTCGCGCAGGATTTTCACGAGGCGCGAGTCGCTGAACGGTTTCTTTGGGTTCTCGTCGTCGATGATCGCCTTGATGCGATTCTTGACGGCCTCCGACGCGATGTCGGCGCCGTGCACCTTGGAGATCGAGCTGTTGAAGAAGAACTTGAGCTCGTAGATGCCCTGCGGCGTGTGCACGTATTTGTTGGTCGTCACGCGTGAGATCGTGGACTCATGCATGCCGATGTCGTCGGCCACGTCGCGCAGCACCAACGGTCGCAACTGCGAAATGCCGTGGTCAAAGAAGTCACGCTGAAACTTGATGATGGAGTTGGTGACTTTGATGATCGTCCGCTGGCGCCTGTAGATGGACTGGATGAGCCACGCGGCGTTCTTGACCTTCTCCTGGATGTAGCGCTTGGCGCCGTCCATCTCACCACTCGACAGCGCGTCCCGGTAGAAGGTGCTCACCTTGAGTTTGGGTATGCCGTCGTCGTTGATCATCGCGACGTACTCTTCGCCGACCTTGTGCACGTAGATGTCGGGGGTGATGTACTGCGGCGGGTCACCGGAGAACTCACGGCCGGGCCGGGGGTTCATCTTGGAGACCTTCTTGGCCGCGGCGATCACCTCGTCCATGGACAGGCCGAGATCGCGGGCGATGTTGTCGTAGCGCTTCTTCTCGAGGTTCGGGATGTGGTCGGAGATCACCGGGAAGACGGGATCGTCCTCCTTGTACAGCTGGCGCGCCTGGATGAGCAGGCACTCTCGCAGATCGCGCGCGCCAACGCCGACGGGTTCAAACTCGTCGTGCAGGATTTCCAGGCACTCCTCGGCGAACTCTTCGCTGCAGTCCGCGTCCGCGGCCAGCTCCGCGAGCGTAGCCCCGACCAGGTAGCCGTGCTCGTCCAGGTTGCCGATGATGAGTTCGAGCATCAGCCGCTCGTCGTCGGTCAGATGCGTGAGGTTCAGCTGCCAGGCGAGGTGCTGGTAGAGATCGTCCTGCCGCGTGAGCGTGGCTTCGATTCCCGGCAGATCGTCGTTCATCCCCCGGTAGCTGTTCTCCGGCAGCGGGGCTGACGAATTCTCGAGGTACTGCTCCCACTGCTCGGGGCTGGGCTCTTGTGTCGCGTCGGCCGCGCTGAGCTCGGGGGCTACGTCTGCGGCTTCGGCCGCGACCTCGGCGGCCCGGTCTGCGATGGGGTTGGACTCGTCGCTCGGGGTGTCCTGGTTCTTCGGGTCGACGCCGTCGTTGAGTTCCTCCAGCGCGGGGTTCTCGACCATTTCCTGCGCGACGAGCGTAGCGAGCTCCATCCGCGACAGTTGCAGCAACTTGATGGCCTGCTGCAGCTGCGGCGTCATGCGCAGTTGCTGGGACATCTTCAGGTGCTGTTTGAGCTCCATCGACATACGGATCTCCTGCTACTCTCTCTCTCGGGTCGGTAACTGGACCTGACCCTGTGCTGGACGCACGACTACGGACATCGAGGGGATCTGAGCGCGACCCCAGGGTCCGTCTGCTAGAACGTCGGCCGAGTCGCCGTGAACATTGGTTGCGCCGCGGTAGACCGCGACCGCTCCCCGCGCGGAGACCGACCGGGTGCCGACGTCCACCTGGATTGTGTCGGCTACGATGTACAACGCACCCAACGAGGCGCGGGCCCCACCCGTGGCCGCGATGGCCTGTGGTTGCTGGGCGGCGTCCACTGTAACGGCGATCGTGTCTGCGCGCAGGTAGAGGGTTCCGTCGCGGAGGGTGGCGACGCCGCGGGCGACCAGCTGTCCGTCGCTAGCCTGGATCTCCGCGCCCAACAGCTCCGCCTCACCCGCACGCGTCTGTGCCGACCAGGCTGGGCTCGCCCAGGCCAGGGTCAGAACACAAAGGGCGGTGAGCAGGGAGTGCTTCATTCAATCTCCAGGCGTACGACCCCACGATCGCCCATAGGTACAGGCGTCCAATGCCGTTGGTCTCGGCGGGAAGGATGTTGATGAGGTCGTTCTACCGTGTCGCCTGGACAATATAAGTCACGTAGGGGGCTCCGTAAAGGCCCCTCGCGCGATTGTGGTATACAGCTTGCTAAGGTGAGCCTTTGCCCGTTTGTCAAGTTCCGCGCGCGTAGGTCATCGCAGCGGCCACGAACGACGCGAACAGCGGGTGCGGAGCGGTCGGCTTGGACTTGAACTCCGGATGGAACTGGCAGCCGAGAAACCATGGGTGATCGGCGCGTTCGACGATCTCAACCAGATCTCTCTCCGGATTGATGCCGCTGAGGATCAGTCCGCCGGCGACGAGGGTCTCGCGGTACTCGTTGTTGACCTCGTAGCGGTGCCGGTGCCGCTCATCGATGAGTGGCTTGCCGTAGATCTTATGCGCCAGGGACCCCGGCTCGAGCCTGCAGGGATCAGACCCCAGCCGCATCGTCGCGCCCTTGTCGACGACGTTTTCCTGGTCGGGCATGAGGTCGATCACGCAGTGCCGCGCGTCCTTGTCGAACTCGCGGCTCATGGCCGTCTCGAGATTGCAGACGTTTCGTGCGTGCTCGATCACCGCGCATTGGAGTCCGAGGCAGATGCCGAAGAATGGGACGCTTCGCTCGCGGGCGTACTGAATCGCGAGGATCTTCCCTTCGACCCCACGGGTGCCAAACCCGCCGGGAACCAGGATCGCGTGGGCGCCGGCGAGCTGTTTGTCCGCCCCGGTCTCCTCGATCTTCTCGCTGTCCACAAAGCGCAGGTTCACGCGGCACTCGTTGTCGAGGCCGCCATGGCGCAGCGCCTCGTTGAGCGATTTGTAGGAGTCGGTCAGGTCCACATACTTGCCGACGATGGCGATGGTGACCTCGGACTTTGGCTCCTTGACCCGGCGGACGATCTCTCTCCACGCCTTGAGGTTGGCGCCGCGGGACCAGATGTTGAGCGCTTTGGCGAGCTTGTCGTCCAGACCTTGCTCGTGAAGCAGGAGCGGCACCTCGTAGATCGTCTCCGCGTCCGCGCAGGTGATGACGTGGTCCTGGGGCACATTGCAGAACAGGGCGATCTTCCGCTTGATGTCGTCGTCGAGCGGGCGGTCCGCGCGGCAGAGCAGAAATTGTGGCTGGATGCCGATCTCGCGCAGCTCGCGGACCGAGTGCTGGGTCGGCTTGGTTTTGAGCTCACCCGCCGTCGGGATGTACGGCACGAGCGTCATGTGGCAATTGACCGCGTTCTGCGGCCCCAGCTCGACCAGCATCTGGCGGATGGACTCGAGGAACGGGAGGCTCTCGATGTCGCCGACAGTCCCGCCGATCTCGACAAGCACGATGTCGACGTCGGCATCGGCCGCCGCCAGCACCCGGGACTTGATCTCGTCGGTGATGTGCGGAATCACCTGTACCGTGCCGCCGAGGTAGTCGCCGCGGCGCTCCTTGGTGATCACGGCGTCGTAGATCTGGCCGGTGGTGAAGTTGTTGCCCTTGCCGATGCGCGCGTTCGTGAACCGCTCGTAGTGGCCCAGGTCCAGGTCCGTCTCCGCGCCGTCGTCGGTCACGAAGACCTCGCCGTGCTGAAGCGGGTTCATGGTGCCCGGGTCCACGTTGATGTACGGGTCCAGCTTGATGAACGTGACCTTGAGGCCGCGGTTCTCCAACAGGGCGCCGACGGACGCGGCCGCCAGACCCTTGCCGAGGGACGAGACAACGCCCCCGGTGATAAATATGAACTTTGCGTGACGAGAAGTGCCCAAATCAGTCCCCCGTCCCGGCGCGCTCGGGTGGACTCAGAAAATCAGGCGGCGGGACTTCCGGATTCTAGTGACGGGACCCCTTTGGGTCAACGACGACCGCGCATCAGCAGAAGGAGGAAAAACGGGGCGCCGAGCAGAGCGGTCAGAATGCCGACGGGGATCTCGGTAGGGGCGGCCACGGTGCGCGCGATGGTGTCGCAGATGGCCAGAAACGCCGCGCCGGTGCCCGCGCTGCCGATCGTGAGCCACAGGTGGGAGGGGCCCGTGATGCGCCGCATGGCGTGCGGCACGATCAGGCCGACAAAGCCGATGGGGCCAGTGAAGGCGATGACGGCGCCCGCCGCGAGCGATGCGGCCAACAGCAGCAGGAGGCGCTCGCGCCGGACCGCGATCCCGCGGGAGGCGGCCAGGGCGTCGCCGGTCAGGAGTTGGTCCAGCACGCGGGCGCGCGAGAGGATCCACAACAGGCCCACGACAGCGAACGGGGCAGACCGGGTCGTCGGCGTCCAGCCCACTACGTCCAGCCCACCCATCATCCACCGGATCATCCGGTTCGTGTCGCCGACATCTGCCATGAATTGGACGAGCAGGATGAGGGCCGCGCACAGGAAGCTGACGGTCACACCCGCAAGAAGAATTGTACCCGGGTCTTGTTCGCGCCCGCGCGCGCGCGCGAGGCCAAACACGCCAAGGACCACGACGCCGGCCCCGCCGAATGCAAAAAGTGGAAGCGTGCTCACGCCCCAGAAGACGGCGCCCAGGCCGAGGTGAATGGCGAGAACCGCGCCTAGACTTGCGCCGGAGGCGACCCCGAGGGTGAAGGGCGTCGCCAGATCGTTGCGAAAGACCGCCTGGTACACGGTGCCGGCCACCGCGAGCACCGCCCCCGCCAGTCCCGCGAGCACGACCCGAGGCAAGCGCAGAGTCCAGAAGATGTCCGCGTGCGGAGGGACGCCGTTCCAGACGTCAGACCAGGACAGGGAGACCGCGCCGACCAGCGGGCACAGCACCAGCGTCACCGCTGCCAGGGCGAGGGCCGCCGCCGCCATCAGGGGGCCCTGGGCGCGCGGGCTCACGGCGCGAGCTCCGTGGCGAGCACGATGGGCCGGTCGGTCGAGGGGTCGCGCACGATGGTGGCTTCCACTCCGTATACTTCGCGCAGCAGCTCCGTCGTGAGCACCTCGTCGGGGGCACCGAACGCGCGGACCCGTCCGTCGTGGAGGACGGCCACACGGTCGCAGTATCGCGCCGCCAGATGCAGGTCGTGCGTCGCCATGAGGACAGCCGCGCTGCCGGATTTCAGGATCTGAAGTAGAGACAGGGCGTGGCGCAGATCGAGGGCGCTGGTCGGCTCATCGAGCAGCAGGAGCGAAGGTTGGGCGCTGAGCGCCGAGGCCAGGTACGCGCGCTGGCGCTCTCCGCCAGAGAGGTCACAGGCGCGCCGGTGCCGCAGCGGTCCGAGTTCGCAATCGGCGAGCGCGTCCTCCACCGCGCGAGCGTCCCGCTCGCGTCGCAGCCCGAACGCTCCGAGATGCGGGTGCCTGCCGAGCCAGACCAGCTCCTCCACGGTAAGAACCAGATCCGCGGGCAGGTTCTGCGGCAGGTACCCCAGCCAGCGCGCGCGCGCGTCCGCGCGGAGAGTTGCCGCGTCGTGGCCGCCGAGATGGATGGTGCCGGTGTGCGATCGGCCGCCGAGTGTCTCGGGACCGGCCACGCACGCCAGCGCCGTCGACTTGCCCGCCCCGTTCGGACCGACGAGCGCCACAAGCTCTCCCTCGGTGACATCCAGCTCCACCTGGTGGAGCACGCGCGTGGTCCCGTACGTGAACCCGAGGTTCTTTACGTCGAGGATGAGGGGACGGGTCATCTGGCGTACGCGCGGGGCGCAGGGAGCACCGGCGCGGAATCGAAGCATGGCGGCTGCGGGCGCCGCCGTGAGGTCAGTTCTCGATGAACGACTTGAGCTGCTTGGAGCGACTGGGGTGGCGCAGCTTGCGCAGGGCCTTGGCCTCGATCTGGCGGATGCGCTCGCGCGTCACGTCAAAGTCCTGGCCGACCTCTTCCAGCGTATGGTCGGACTTCTCGCCGATCCCAAAGCGCATGCGCAACACCTTCTCCTCGCGAGGGGTGAGGGTGGCGAGGACCTTGCGGGTCTGCTCGGCGAGGTTGTGGTCGATGACTGCTTCGGCCGGGTTGATGGCAGACTTGTCCTCGATGAAGTCGCCGAGGTGACTGTCCTCCTCTTCGCCGATGGGCGTCTCGAGGCTGATGGGCTCCTTGGCGATCTTGAGGACCTTGCGGACCTTCTCGACCGGCAGCTCCATCTTCTCCGCGATCTCTTCCGGGGTCGGCTCGCGGCCGAGCTCCTGGACGAGGTAGCGGCTGGTCCGGATCAGCTTGTTGATCGTCTCGATCATGTGGACCGGGATTCGGATCGTCCGGGCCTGGTCCGCGATGGCGCGGGTGATGGCCTGGCGGATCCACCACGTCGCGTAGGTGGAGAACTTGTAACCGCGGCGGTACT
>CALBXO010000614.1 GCA_937890335.1 uncultured Pseudomonadota bacterium
AGAGCTCCTGGCAATCGTCGGGGCAGCTGTCGCAGTCCTCGCCGACCTGGGTGTCGCAGGTGCCGTCGCCGCACGTGGGGCACTCGTCCTGGCAGTCCTGCGGGCAGCTGTCGCAGTCCTCAGTATGGTCCGGGTTGCAGGTTCCGTCGCCGCAGCATTCGCCACAGTCTTCTGGGCAGCTGTTGCAGTCCTCGCCGTCGCCACATTGTGCGTCGCCGCATGACGGCGGTGCGCCTTCGCACCGTCCGTCCTGGCAGGTATCGACGGGCGTTTGTGGGTCTCCGTCGTCGCACTCTGTGCCCTCTGGGGCGTTGGAGAGCTGGCAGCGCAGTCCGGGGTCGCAGACGGCGGTTTGGCACTGGGGGTCTTCGGGCTCGCAGGCGATGTCCTCGCCGCGGCATTCACCACCGGAGCAGGTGTTCCGGGCCCGAGCAGGCGTCGCCGTCTTCACACGGCGTTCCGTCCGCCGGGTCGTTGTGGCATTCGCCGAACTCGTCGCACCAGTCGGTGGTGCAGACGTTTCCGTCCTCACAGTCGTTTGGACAGTCTTGTGCGAGGGCTTCTCCTGAGACCATCAGGATGAAAACCCCCGCCAGGCCCGCAACGCGGACCCACGGTTGTACATGCACGGCTCTTCCTCCCTGGGACGGCCCCGTGCATACAACTCGGCAGTGTAGCCTCATCGGCCGAGTTTTTCCCAGAAAGCGGCGCGGAATTCTCGGCGGTCGCTGGTTGCAAAACCCCTTGCCGACGGGGTCGACGTACGGCGCACGGCCGGTGTTGGGGCGGCATCCGGTGCGCAGGCGGTGACGCGCAGATGCGCAGCCCCGTTCCCGCTCCGCCGCCGCCAAGGACGGCGTAGATTCCGACGGTGACGGGAAAAGCTCTGCGCTGACAGTGTGGCACGGCGGTTGCTGACTGCCGAGTCACCATGCAGGGATTCCTCCAGAAACTTTTGTCGCGCGGCGCCTACCCATCGGCGCTCCTGCTGGCCCCAGTCCTCGGCTTTGTCGCCATGAACCTGGGCGCTCACCCCGGGCTCGTCCTCGTGGCGACCACCGTCGCGACGATCGCTTTCGTGGCCCTGTTGGAGCGCGCGATCCCCTACCGAGACGCCTGGACCCACAACCATGGGGACGTCGCCACCGACAGTCTTTTTGGCGTGTCGAGTTTGCTCGTTCCCGCCCTCTGGAGAGGCGTGGCGGACGGGCTGGGCATCACAGCGGCGACCTTTCTTCCGAGTGGTCTGTGGCCGTCCGAGCTTCCGATTGTGGTGCAGGTCGCCATTGCATTTGTGATCGCCGACCTGGGCGCCTGGGCCGGCCATCGCCTGGTACACCGAGTGCCGCTGCTGTGGCGATTCCACGAGGTGCACCACAGCGTCCGCCGCCTGTACTGGCTCAACTCGCAGCACTTCCACCCGCTGGATTTGACGCTCATCCACGCCGCGTCGGTGACGCCGCTGCTGTTGCTGGGGGTCGGCCCGGAGGTGCTGGTGCTGGCGGCGTCTCTCAGCACGGTCAACGCGCTGTTCCAGCACTGCAACGCGCGCGTGGAGGCCGGACCTCTCAACTGGATCTTCAGCACGGCGCAGCTGCACCGCTGGCACCACGTGCACGACGCCGACTACGGCCACGCCAACTACGGTGCTGGCCTCATCGTATGGGATGTGCTCGCGGGGACGCGACGCCTGCCCACCGACGCCGTGCCCGACGATCTGGGTGCCCAGCCTTTCCCTCGCCGTTTCTGGCAGCAACTGCTCCGCCCGTTCTCGAACAAGGAGGTGTCGCGATGATCCGCGCACTGTATTGCTGGGTCCGTCAGCTCGCGCTGGTGGCCTGGGAGAGTCTTGTCGTCGTGTTCTTCATGAAGGTGCTTGGGCCGCGCCTGGTCGGGGCCGATCACCCATGGGTCACTGGCCTCAAAGGCAACGGCGAGCCGATCTGGCACGACAACCTCGTGTATCGATCGCCGTCGTCAGCGACCCTGGAGGACGATCGCGCCATCGTGCGCAAAGTGGGTACATTCCTGTGCCGGATGGTGGCTCGCAGCGTGCCCGCAGAGGAGATCGCTCACGGCCCAAAGCGGCGCATGCCCCACGCCGTGGCCTACATCCATGGCGCGGTCCATCACAACGGCGCGTTCCTGGTCTTTGAGGACATTCCCGATCTCCTGGCGCATGTGACCGACCGCCGCTTTCGGCGGGCGCTGTTGCGCTTTGGTCGCCTTGAGAGACGCGAGGTAACCCTGGTCTTGCGCACCCGGCGCGTAGACCCGACGGCCTACGCCTATTGCATCGGCTGTCTGCGGGGGCAGCTGCCGTGGTTCTCGAACGGCAATGGTCCCACCGGCAAGCCCGTGTTGTGGGGGAACGCCGCCCCGTATCCGGTCATCAACCTGATCAACGGTGCCTGGATGGCCGACCTGTGGCAGCTGTTCCGGACAGGGGTCGCGCCCACGCGCCCACCCGCCCAAGGCGACGCTTTTGTGGGGCCGTTCGGGGCGGGCCGCCGCCACTTCACCTTTGGCGATCGCCTGTCTGCCTGGCTCCAGTACCAAGACATCCGGGCTCGCGGGTTCAAGGGTCAGTTGGTGTTCACGCACCGCAAGTTGATCGAGCCTCAGCGCGTGCTCGAGTACCGCGAGGCCGGCGGCTGGGGTCGCTGGGTTGGCTGCCATGAGGTGCCGAATCCGCTGCGGACCCTGGCGCGCGAGGTGGAAGAGCGTCAAGACTCGCTGAGCATCATCGTCCCCGCTCTCAACGAGGCGCACCGGATTGGGCGCTGCCTGGGGGCTGCCCGCGCGGCGCTGCCGTCGGCCGAGCTCATTGTGGTGGACGGCGGCAGCAGCGACGACACGGTCCGGGTCGCCAGCCGTCACGGTGCGAGGGTCGTCGTCGCGCCAGCGGGTCGTGGAGGTCAGTGCCGAGCGGGCGCCCAGGTCGCGGGCGGTGACGTGCTCTTCTTCCTCCATGCCGATTGCATCGTCGGTGAGGGAGCCGCAACCGCAATCGCTGCGCGCTTCGCTGACCCGCGCACCCGGTTTGGTAAGCTGCGCCTGACCTACGCTGAGCCGGGCCCCCTGTACGCGGTGCTCAACCGCGCCGCGCGAGCGGACCATTACCTGGCCAACACCGGGGACCACGGCATCGTCGTACGCCGCGAGTTCTACGACGCCATTGGCGGCATCCCGCCCCTGCGCTGGTTCGAGGACATGGCCTTCTTCCGCAACGCACGCCGCCACGCCCGGCTGGCCGTGATCGACGCGCCCCTCTACGTCTCCGCGCGCCGCCTGAAGGCCAACGGTGCCGTCCGACAATTGGCGCTCAACACCGTGGTGATGACAGCGTTCGCCTTGGGGGCCTGCCCGGAGAGGCTGGGCGCGATCTACGCGCGGACGCGCCGCGAACCGGGCCCGAATCGCCACTGCACCAGGCCAGCTTCTGTTGTAGGATGCACCTTATGGCCAGGACCAATACAGACACGAGCGTCGAGACCGATGTGAAGACCGACGTGGACGCCCCAGCAACGGTGCGCGAGCGGCGTCCGGAGGCCGCCTCCGGGGAGATGGTGGAGCGAGATGATGTCGACGATGTCATCGGCATCGCGGCTCGCCTGGACATGGAGGCTGAGGACCAGCTGAGTTTGTCCGAGGTTGAGGCGGTTGCGGCCGAGCTCGACATCGATCCTGAGCATGTCAGGGAGGCGACGCGAAAGCTCCAGAAGGACCGGGCCGACGAGCGCGCCGAGACGGTCCGGAAGGCTGCACTGCGCCGAAAACTGGTCGGTGTCGCGGCAGCAGTGGTGACGGCGGTTCTCCTTGCGCTGACGGCTCTGACAGGGGTCGGACACTCCGGACTGAACGCGCGCTATGCCGAGGTCGAGGCCCGTCAGGCGCAGATCGTCAGCGTCATGGAGAGACAAGAGCGCGTGGAAAAGCGATACGAGGGTTTGAAGCTGGACAAGGACCGCGAGGCTGAGATCATCGGCGCTGACAACCGCGTCCGCGTCGAGAGGCGCCGCTACGACCAGGCCGCCGCGGAGTACAACCGCTATTCTTCAGGGCTGAGCGGCCGGCTGGCCAGGACCGTGTTTGGCCACCCCGTCCGCGTGGAACTCTCCAATGGAGCCGGTGTCGCGACCGTGACCCCATGACTCCGGCCGCGCGATGGCGGCTCGCCTGCTGACAAGGCCACCGGCGCTGCCCAAGCCAGCCGAGGTCGCGGGGCGACGCGGCGTGATTTGGCCGGGTCTGGGCAGGCCGATCCGGTCAAGGTGGAGGAGGGACGGCGTCACTTGTCCGCGGTCGGACTTGATGCTTGGCCCCGAGGGTGATTGAGTCGGGACATGTCTGATCCTTTGAGCACGATCCTCGATACGATTCGTCTGTCGAGCAGCATCTTCTCGCGCGCTTTCGTACAAGCGCCATGGTGCCTGCGGTCCGACCAGCGGCCGATGGGTATCTTTCACATCATCGCCAGCGGCACCGCGGTGATGAAATGCGAGGGCGTGGAGACGGAGTTGGGACCGGGCGCGGTCGCGCTGTTTCCAACCGGCGCCTCGCACGTGATGGCCTCGCGCCGGGGTCTGCCCGAGATGAACATCATGCGGGCGCCGTTTCGCGACGAGCCTTCGGGCATACGGATCGTGGAGGTCGTCGGGACGGGCGAGAAGACGGACATCCATTGCGGGAGCGTGGAGTTTGATAGCAGCGAGATTCATCCGGTGTTGCACGCCTTGCCACCGATGATATGGAGCGACGGTACACCCACGACGCGGGCCATCAGCGCCGGCATGTCGGCGGAGCTCGACACGGGCGCGCAGGGCACCGCGACCGTAGTGACCCGCCTGGCGGACGCAGCCATCGCTCACGCAGTGCGCACCGCCATCGCCCAGGGATCGGAGACTGCGACGTGGACCGCGGGCCTGCGTGACCCTCGGATCGCCCGGGCGCTGGCCGCCATACACGGGCAGCCCGACCAGACCTGGAGCGCCGAGGAGCTCGCCGGTGAGGCCGGTATGAGCCGCTCCGCGTTCTACGAGAGGTTCGTGAGTCTGGTGGGGGAGACCCCCGGCCGGTACCTGATGCGGTGGCGGATGCACATCGCTTCCAAGCGACTTCGGCTCGGGTCTGACGGCCTGGCGGACATCGCTGAGCAGGTGGGGTACGCGTCCGAGGTGAGTTTCAGCCGCGCGTTCAAGCAGATTACGGGGCAGACCCCGGGCGCCTGGCGGCGCCAGCAAGCGGCAGCGTAGCGGTCCGACCCAACCTGTGCCGGCGCAGTCCCACCACGTTCGAGCAAGGCGTGCGCCACCAACTCTTGGCAGGCACACCGGGCCCTGGACGCGGCACGCCGGCGGGTCGCCGGCGCTCTGCTCTCAGCCTTTGGTCATGTTGACGACCAGCGCGGTGCCCTCGGGGCAGGCGTCGCCGGGCGCGGCCGTCTTGCTGAACACCAGCGAGTCTCCATCGCGCGTGTAGTCAAAGGTGACGGCAGGGCTCAGCGGCAGGCAATCGGCACCGCCAAACACCGCGGCGCAGCCGCTGTTCGGGTCACAGCTCACGGAGGTCGGGATGATCTCGATGCTGGCGTCGGTCGGGTATTTGTACTCCTCCTCCAGGGTGAGGACACACTCGGGGCCAAAGCCCTGGACGAATTGGCCGCCGTCCCCGTCGATAAACAACGTGAACTGACCGATCGGAGCCTCCTGCCCGTCGCAGGTGATGGTCGTGATGTTCCACGTTCCGTCCAGTGGGTTGGTGACCGTCTCGCCGCCGGTGTCGTCTTTGTCGTCGTCGCCGCAGGCGGACAGAGTGAAGAGGAGGCTGAGGGCGAGAAGGGTCGAGGTGAGGATGCGCATGAACTGTCTCCTTGGTTTGGGTTCGGACCAAGGATGCCCACACGATCGGCAGATCAACATGACGCTGCGTCCGGTTGAACCAACACATCGTCCAGGCGCCGAGAAATTCCAGCGTTGACGGTTGCCCGCGGGCGTGACACGGGTGGGTGAGCGCCTGCGGTAGGTTCGTGGGCGCGCAGGAGTTGCTATGAAGCTGAGAATTGCAGTCGCAGTGGTGGGGTTGGCCGTCCTGTCCATGGCCCCCTCACGGCGCCACGAAAACAACCTGGACCACATCGGTGCCTACAACTTCCTCGTCGAGATCAGCGGCGTAGCGGCCGGGCACTTCCAGAATGTGTCCGGTCTCACGGATGTGCTGGAGGGCTCGGGGACGCAGAGCACCGCGGATGGCGACATCCGCTTTCGGTCCGGCGACACCCGCGGCAAGGGACTGCAGCAGGGTTTCGTCGGGAGCGCGACCATCGCTGTGTCCCTGGCGCGTCCCCTGGGTGATTTGCCCGCCGGGCACGTATGCGCCATCTCGCTTCCGGTGCGCGTCGAGCGGGTGAACCGACGCCAGCTGCGTTTGCGCCCGCTCGGGCCGGCCACCGACGACTGCGACGCGCTGCGTCGGTGAGCGTCGTGCACGCGAGAAGTCATGACGTGGGTCGCGCGCTGCGCGCGCTCGCGTGCGTCGCGGCGGTGGGCATCCTTGCCGTCGTCCCGGCCGCCGTCGTTCAGGCGCAGACCGACCCCGCGACGCTGACGCCCGAAGAACAAGAGGCGCTGGCCAGGACGCTGACCGACGCCAACGCCGCTTTCGATGAGGGCCGGTACCCAGAGGCCCTCGCGGGGTACGACGACGTGCTTCGCCGCGCCGAGTTTTCGGAAGTCCACTACCGCAGGGCCATCTGCCTTGAGAAGCTGGGTAGAATCCAGGACGCCCGCCAAGCACACGCGGACTACCTTCGCACCGCGCCGGATGCGGTGGACAGGGGCCGGATCGAGGCTGAAATCGCCCGGCTCGACGCCCTCCTGGACGCCCGGAGCATGTCGCGGTTCAGCATCCAGTCGGACCCAGCTGGTGCGACCGTGCACCTCGGCGACGCGCAGGGTCGCGTGCTGGGCGTGACCCCGGCCGAGACCGCGCTGCCTGCGGGCACCTACACGTTCTACTTCGAGCTCGACGGTTACGAGCCCCGATCGACCCGCGTGGTAGGGACCGGCGGTGAGGCGGTGGCTGTGCAACTCACGCTCGCCCGCCCGCAAACTTCCGCGCCGCCGCAGGTTGTCGTGACCGACGCGCCGGTGCGCACGGCGGCGTGGGGGTGGGGCGCGGTGGCCACCGGTGGGGCCCTGGCGGTGTCATCGGGCTTGTTGTGGTTTCTGGCGGAGGGCGCGTACCAGGACGCAAACCGCTACGAACGCGGTGACAGCTCGCACACGCGCAAGGAGCTGGAGTCCATGCAGGCCGACGGCGCAGCGTTCGAGACGGGGTTCTGGGTCAGTGGCGTGTCCGCCGTGGCGCTGTTGTCGCTCGGCGCGGTGCTCGTCTGGGTCGATGACGACGGGAACGAGCAGGCTTTCGTCGCGCCGGGACTCGCCGCGTTCCAGGCTGGAGTGAGGTTCTGATGCGACCCTCAACAAACGCGATCGCTGCGTGCACGGACCTGGGTTGGGGGGCGGCCACTGTGGCGCTGTGCTCGTTGCTCACCCTGGCCACGGGCTGTTTTACCGAGTTGACCGACCGCGACTGCGACACGGCAGCCGATTGCTTTGGCGGCGAGGTCTGTTCCAGCGCCGGACAGTGCGTGGGGGTGGTCGAGCTGGGCGGCGACACGGGGGGCGACCCGCAGACCCTGACCGCGACGATCACCGTCTCCGCCGGGAACGCCCCCGCGTTTGTCCGCGTGGAGTCCACACAGACATGCAGCTGCCAGGCCCCCTGTCAGGCGGCCGACCTGGAACCCGGGCGAACCTACGCAATCTGTGCCGAGGCCCGAGGGCACCGGCCCTGTCGCGTCGCCGAGGCCTTTACCCGCGACAGCGAGCTGACGATTGCGCTGGCCCCCTGCGACGGCTGCGACGAGCTCCTGCCCGACGGCTGTACCTGTCCCGCCACGCTCGACCCGTGCCAATAGGAATCGGAGCGTCACCGCCCGCGTCAGAACGGAACGGTTCGCGTCGTGGACGGTGCTTGCCGCGCTGTGAGGGTGCCGCCCGCTTTGTGATGCCGCCCGCGCTGTGATGGGTCCGCCTGGGTTGCGGACAGTGCCGCCGGCTCGGTGGGCGCTGCCGCCCGCTCTACGGGCTGGCGGTGTGGGAGATCCGCGCGGCTACTGGCAATGCTCCACGCCATCGTCAGTTGCGGACGTTGCCTGTGGTGTGTTGCCGAAAGCCCCCAAGTTTGCACGGCAACCGTTCTGCGCCGGTTCGAGGGAGTAGGGCGAGTCGGGGTCGCCAGCGTCGATAAGTGGTGATGTGGGGGACAGGTGCAGGTCGCCGAGTTCCGGTGCGATGAAGCCCGGGTCGAGCTCAAGGATGGGGCCTGCTACCAACGCGTTGACGTGGGTGCCCCCTGTGCAGTCCCACAGGTCCACGTGGCTCAGCGCGAGCGCGTCCGGTGCCGCGTCGTTGAGTGCGCAGAATCTCTCAACGCGTTGCACAATGGTGTCACGGACCACGACCTGGCCGATCTGGTCTGCGTGGATCCAGATTCCCTCCCCTGGAGATGCCCCGAGTCCAACGTCGTAGATACTGGCGAATGACAGACTGGTCTGGCTGGCGTCTTGAAACTGCACGCCTGCGGAGCGTCCGTTGTTTCGCCCCGTTCCACCGAGGATAAGGGATACTCCCAGATGTTGGAGCCCGACGCCCGTCGATGTCTGGACGCGGATGCCGTAGCCAACGCCGCCGTTCCCGTCTCGAATCGCGCTGTCGCCGCTGCCCGCAAGGCCTCCAGCCACGTTGCGGACTTCGAGACCATCAATGGCGGTGGTCGCAGAGTTCGTGATCAAGAGGCCCTCCGCAGTTGCGCCGTTACCACCGGTTGCGGCGTGCACGCCTACCAAACCGCCGCCCTCCCCACCCTCAATTGTGGTCACGCGGTTCCCCTCAAGCACGGTCGCAGCAGCTCCCGTCAACAAGATCCCGCGTGAGCCGCCCCCGGGCCCACCATTGCCGCTGTTGGTGCCGCTGGCACCACCAGTTCCGCCCAGCACGGCGCTAACGGTGTTGCCCTGGACGGTTGTGTTGCTGGCAGCATCGACGAGGACGCCCGAGGCGGATCCGCCGTAGCCACCGCGGCTGATGTTCCGGGGGCGACCGCCCAACCCACCGCGGACATCGTTTACCAGGTTGCCCTCAAGCAGAACGCCGGCGCTGGATTGGACCCAGATTCCGAGCCCTCGTCCGCCGGCCTGCCCCGGAGCCCGTTCAAACGGCTCACGGCCGCCCTCGCCACCGTAGATTCTGCTGACTTCACACGCGGTAATCGCTACACGGTCTGCGTAGAGGAGGTGGAATCCCACGGCCGTCCGCCCTGTCTGGTTGCTCCCGGCCTCGGGCGCGGCGATGTCAGACACGCGCACGCGCTGCGCACGGCCCCTGAAGAGGCGCGTATCTTGGCTTGCGCCGAGGAACCTGACGCCAATGAGGCCGCCCACTGTGGTGAACCCGGAGAGCGTGACGTTGTTGGCCTGGACATCGACGACGGGCGCGGTGTCCACGCTGGAGGTGATGATGACTCGATCCATGTCGTCACCCTGGACCACGAGGTCGGCAACATCGAGCACGAGTCGTCCGTCGTAGACGCCCTCGGCGACCTGGATTGTCGTTCCCGGCTGCGCCACGTCGAGTGCGTGCTGGATGGTGGGGAACGGATTGTCGGCGCTTCCGTCGGGCTCGGGCTCGGCGTTGAACTGGTCCACGAAGAGGGTGTTTGGTTCCCAGGCCGCCTCGCACCCGTCCTCTCCGTCACCGTTGTCGTCGCGGAACCCGACCGCGCACCGATCCACGAGGCAGGCTCCGCCCCGGCAGACGACGCTGTCCGCGCCTGGGCGCTCGTCACAGACCTGACCACAGCCGCCGCAATGGGCCGCCGAAGTCCGGAAGTCGAAGCCCTCGTCCACGCGCCCGTCGCAGTTGTCGTCTACGGCGTTGCACTGTTCAGAGCTCGGCGGCCCGCAGGCGTACTCACACCCGTTCTGGAGGTCCAGATCCAGGTTCGTCGTTCCCAGGGCGCACGCCTGGCACGTCGGTGCGGCGCCCGCCTCGTTGATGCATAGGTATCCGCGGGCCACGCCGCACTCGTTTGCGCCGTCGATGGACTCGCACTCGTCGATGTCCACGCATTGGGCTGGGCCGCCGTCCGTGTCCGCGCACTGCCAGCGAACCGCGACACCGCAGGCGTTGTTGCCGTCCAGGTCTGCAGCGCACAGGTCGCGATCCTCGCAGGTGGGCGGCAGGCCCAGGCGGTTGACACAGCGGATGAACCGGACGTCGCCACAGCCGCCGTTGCCCTGGGCACACTCGTCGATGTCGACGCACCGCGCGGGACCGCCGAGCGTGTCTACACATCGCGTGTACGTAGCGTCCCCGCAGCCGCCGTTGAGAACCGCGCACTCGTCGGTGTCCTCGCAGTCGGGCGGCGCGCCTTCGTTGTCGGCGCAGACCCAGTAGCGGGCGTCCCCGCAGGCGTTCTGGCCGTCGTCGTCCTCTTCACACTCGTCGAGATCCCGGCAGGTCGGCGGCAGGCCGACACGGTCAAAACACTCCCAGAAGCGGGCGTCGCCGCAGCTGTTGATGCCGTCCTGGTCGGGCTCGCACTCGTCGCGATCCTGGCAGTTGGGTGCCTGGCCCGGTTGGTTCTCGCAGCTCCACAGATCCGGATCACCACAGCCGCCGTTGTTCTCCGCGCACTCGTCGATGTCGGTGCACACGGGGGGCAGGTCTTCCCGGTTCTGGCAGGTCCAGCGGTCGGCGTCGCCACAGGCGTTCTGACCATTTCGAACGACGCACTCGTCGATGTCTTCACAGATGGGCGAACGACCGCGCAGGTTGGTGCAGGTCCAGCGGTCGGCGTCGCCACACGCCGTGAATCCCCGCTGGTCGATCTCGCACTCGTCGATGTCGTCGCAGAGGGGCGCCTCGCCAAATCGCTCCTCGCAGCGCCAGTACCGGCCATCGCCGCAGGCGTTGTGGCCGTTGTCGTCTGGCGCGCATTCACGAACGTCCTCGCAGGCAGGCTCGGCGCCCTGGCGCTCCACGCACCGGACAAACGAGGGGTCGCCACAGCCACCGTTCTCGACTGCGCATTCCTGGATGTCGCGACAGACGGGTTCCGCTCCAGGGAGGTTTGTGCAGACCCAGCGGTCCGCGACGCCGCAGTAATTGCGGCCCTCCTCGTCTCGCGCGCACTCGTCGACGTCTTCACACAGGGGCGGCGCGCCCTCCTGGTTGAGGCACGAGGTGTAGCGTGGAGGGCCACAGCCGCCGTTGTTCAGCAGGCACTCGTTCGCATCTGCACACAGCGGCGGAACGCGGTCGCGGTTCTCGCACCGCGTGTACCGACCGTCGCCGCAAAACGTCTGGCCGAGGTCGTCGGGGACGCACTCGTTGATGTCCTCGCACACGGGCGCCGCGCCCAGTTGGTCCAGGCAGCGCGCGTGGGCTGGATCGCCGCAGCCACCGTTTTCCACGGCGCACTCGTTGATGTCCTCGCAGCGCGGGGCCGCGCCCTCAAGGTTGTTGCAGCGCACGTGATCGGGCGGGCCGCAGCCGCCGTTGTCGCGCGCGCATTCGTCGACGTCGTCGCACGCAGGGGCCGCGCCTTCGGCGTTGGTGCACAGCCAGCGGGACGCGGCACCACACCCGTTCTGACCCTGGCGATCCACGGTGCACTCATCGATGTCTGTGCACGAGAAGACCCCGTCGCCCGACGACTCACAGCTCCAGAAGTCTGCGTCGCCGCAGGCGTTGCGACCGCGCGCGTCCACTGCGCAGGGGTCGGCGGCGGTGACGTGGATCACCGCAGTGGCCGGCGCGGCGTCCGGGAACGCGGGAACCGCGATGGAGACACTGTAATCGCCGGGCGCCACGGCACGGACCACAAACGTAGTGTGGCCGTTTTCCAACGTGGGCGCAGCCGGCACGATGACCTCGATCCCCTCGGGCAGGGTCAGGCGCGTGGTGACCCCGGCCATGGGCAGGGATTCGACCCGAACCTCCACGCCGAGCGTCACGGCCGCGCCAACCTGGGAGAATTGTTCTTCCGGGCTGAGCAGGGTCAGGCGGACGGCGTCCGGAGACGCCGGGACTGCGTGGACGGCCAGTGGAAGGACGCGGTCAAACTGGTCGCGCAGCAGCGCGGTGCCGTCGAGCGTCGCCCCTGGCGCGAGCTCGGCGACCGCTGAGGCGAAGGCGTCTCCCACGATCTGAAAGTCCACCTGGCGGCGCTCGTCGGCCGCCAGCCGCGGCACAGTCGCGGTCAGCTACGGCGGCAGCTCCGCCTCCAACACCAGCTCCGTCGGCGCCTCGTTGGTCAGCAGGACTGCGGCGCGGTGCCGGTCCGGTGTGAACAACACGACCGGTGGCTCGACCCGCAGCGGCACGGCCCGATCCCGCAGCACCAGTCCGAGATCCACGGTGCTCACCTTGCCCGCCTGTGCCGTCACCACGATGGATCGCGGCGCGTATCCGTCGGCCTCGGCCCGTACTTCGTACGTCCGGCCAGGCACGATCCCCGCGCGAAGCACGAACTCGCCGTCCCTGTTGCTGCGCAGCACCTCGGTGGGCGGAAAAGTGGAGACGACCGCACCGACAAGACGTTCGCCGGTCACGAAATCAAGCGTCTTGCCAATGAGCGCGGGTTCCCCGTCTGGCGCCGTGTCCGGGTCTGGAGAGACAAGAACGACGGTATCCACGTCGCTCGGCTCGTTGGAGTCACAGGCGAACAGTGCCAGGACGGACAGGGCGCAGAGCGCGAAACGACAGGCCATGGTGCAACCTCGGGATTGGCGCATCGTACCGCGCGAACGCGGAGAATCAAGGCTCCTGCGCGGCGCTGTCGATCCCGTCAAGCGGTCTTGCGGTAGAGGGCGGCGGGGACGACAGCGCCGCGGCGGGGTCAACGCCAGTGGGACTCGATTGCGTCGACGTCCGCACGCAGGGCCGGGTCGGTGACCAGCGCCGCCTCGATCTTGGCGACACCGTGCATCACAGTGGTGTGGTCTCGGCCGCCAAAGGCGCGGCCGATCTCGGGGAGGCTGTGCGCGGTGCTCTTGCGGGACAGGTACATGGCGACGTGACGCGGCCACGCGATGGCGCGCTGGCGGCGGCGGCCAGTGAGCTCTCGGACTGGGATGTCGTAGTGGTCGGACACGGCCTGGAGGATTCGGTCGAGCGTAATCCGGGCGCGGCGCTCCTGGGCCAGCCCGCGAAGCTGGCTGCGGGCCATGGCCATGTCGATGGGCGCGCGGAACAGGTCGGAGAAGGCCTTGAGGCGCAGCAGGGCGCCCTCAATGTCGCGGATGTTCGAGTGGAAGGTGGCAGCCAGGAAGCTCACGACGTCCTCGCCGATCTGGAGGGCCTGGGCCTCGGCCTTCTTGCGGATGATGGCGATGCGCGTCTCGAGCTGCGGTGCCTGGATGTCCGCCACCAGGCCCCAGCCAAAGCGGCTGCGCAGCCGCTCCTCCAGGCCGGGCAGCTCGTGGGGCAGCTTGTCGCTGGTCAGGACGATCTGTTTGCCCGCCTGGTGCAGCGCGTTGAACGTGTGGAAGAACTCCTCCTGCGTGGACTGCTTGCCCTGGAGGAATTGGATGTCGTCGATGAGCAGGACGTCGCAGCCGGTCCGGTATCTGTGCCGCAGGGCCGGCGTCGCGCGGTTGCGGATCGCCTCGATCACTTCGTTGACGAACTGCTCCGAGCTCACATACGTGACGCGCGGCAACGGTCCGCCGCGTTCCTGACCGGCGCGCAGCATCTCGATCCCGATGGCGTGCAGCAGATGCGTCTTGCCCAGGCCGACGCCACCAAACAGAAAGAGGGGGTTGTACGCGCGGGCGGGGTTCTCGGCGGCCGCGTGACAAGCCGCGTACGAGAACTCGTTGGACGACCCCACCACAAAGTTGTCGAAGGTGTAGTCCGGATTGAGTCGGGCGTTTGTCGCCAGCTCCGCCAGGCTCGGCTGTGTGCTCACCGTGAGCGCGACGGAGGCCTCGGGTGCCAACGCCGCGGCGATGCCGCCGTCGTGACCCAGGGCCGCGGGGCGCCGCCTGGGGGACGGGGTGGACTGTGCTTTGGCGTGGGATACAGACACCGCCCGCAGGCCCGCTCTGGGCTCCTGCGTCGCGGCCAGTGCGGCTTGCAGGCTCGCGCGGCTGAACGCGGACATCGGCGACGCCTGCACGGGCGGTGGAACGACGAACGATCCTCGATCGTTGGCCGCCCCCCGGACGACCAGGTTCACATCGACGGGGCGACCCGCCAGCTCCAACAGGGTGTCCAACAGGACAGTGAGATAATGGTCGCGGAAGAACTGCGCGAAGAAGTCGTCCGGGACTTCTACCAGGTAGCTGTCCTGCCCGTGATCTCGAACGACGAGATGACGGAAGAACTGCTCCCAGGTGCGCGGGGTGTCCTTCTGGATGCGCGTCAGTGCGCTTTGCCAGACCTCCAACATGATCAAACGGTCACACGGCGAGCGAAGGCACAGCCGTGCGTCCGTGCAAAACGGGCGGTGCGAGAGACACAGAGAACCACCCGTGAAGACAACGTCCTGTTGTCCTCATCTGGGGGTCAAACCATTGGATGTAAGGGGGGCTCAGGAGAGGTGTCGCAAGCCACGAACCAGAGGTACCAAGCGGGCGCTCGCGCCGCAACCACGTTGTGGGGTCCGGCGCGTCACCTGCGGTTCACAACCGATGCACAAACCAGTTTTCCACAGGCTCCATCCCCGCGCCGGGGAGGTCGGTGGATAACCTTCAGAAAGTGTGGATTTCTTGGGCCTGCAAGGTGGCACGGATCTTCCAGTCGTTGGCAGGAGATGTCGCGGTCTGGGGTGGTCTTCGGCCACGGCGGGATGGCCCAAAAGGGATCGGCGAGGATCGATGGGGGATCGCCAGCGGGGTCGCGGCGATCCAGGGATCGAACTCGATCGTGTGCTTCGATCGATCGCGCAGTCTCGGGGATGGGGTCGAACCGGGCCCTGGATCTACTTGTCGTTGGCCCAGGGGTCGTCTTCAAATCCGGCCGGTTTCTTGTCGCCCGGTTTCTTGTCACCGGGCTTTGTCTCGGCCGGTTTCTTGTCGCCCGGCTTCTTGGGGTCTGTCTTCACCGAGTCGAGCAATGACGTGACGCTGGGGCGTTTGTCGTCGTCGTCCTTCGGCTTGGTGTCGGCTCTGGGCTTGGTGTCGTCCTTGGGCTTCGCCTCGACCCTGGCCGCCGGCTTGTCGTCGGGTTCTTTCGCGTCGGCGGGTGCCTTGTCGTCGTTGGTCGGCGGATCCGTGCCCTTCTCCTCGACAGCAACGGCGCCCTCAGCGGCGTCCACCAAGGCTGCGGCGTCCGGATCTGCCTCGAGGCCGGCGTCGGCGACAGGGGCGACCGCGGCGATCGGGTCCGGTTTGGTCTCGGGCGGTGGCGCGTTCTCGATGACCTCTGGGGGATCGGCGGGCGGAGGCTCCTCACCGGGGATGATCACCACGAGGGCCACCACCAGCAGCGCGATCACCAGGCCAACGGCGCCTGCGATGCCGGCGATCATCGTGGGCGTCGGGCCCTCGCGCTGCGTCGTGGGCCGATCCACGGGCGTCACGCCCAGGTCCAGGTTCAGGTCTCCGTCCCAGTCCACCGAGCCGCTCGGGGTCAGACCGGCCTCCTCGGGGCTGGTTCGGCCCATCAGCGGCTCGGACAGTCCGTCCAATGTCGACGCGGTGGGGGACGGCGTCTCCAGGCCGGGCGACGGGATGGGTGTTGGCGTAGTGGTGCGCGTCACCACCGGCATGATGGACGTACGGGGCACCCACTCGAGCTTGGTGGCGATCGCGTCGAGCGCGGCGGCCATCTCGTCCGTGGACTGGTAGCGGTGATCCCGGTCCTTGACCAGCGCCTTGAAGACGATGGCCTCGAGCTCCGCCGGGATGTCCATGTCGGGCAGCTTGTCCTGCATCGCCGGCGGCGGCTCGCTGCAGTGCATCAGCAGCACGCTGACGTGGTCATCGGCGTCAAAAGGGACCTCGCCCACCAACATCTGGTACATCAGCACGCCGAGCGCGTAGATGTCGCTGCGCGGGTCCAGTGGCAGGCACCGCGCCTGCTCCGGCGACATGTATTTGGGCGTACCAAAGATCATCCCCGCCTGCGTCAGGGTCTTCTCTTTGGACTCCCCGCCGCCGCGCATCTTGGCTACGCCAAAGTCCAGTACCTTCACGAAGTCCTGTTCGCCACCCACCTCGATGAGGAAGATGTTGTCGGGCTTGATGTCGCGGTGGATGATCCCCTTCTTGTGGGCCTCGGCGAGCGAGCTGCAGATCTGGAGCATGATCCGGACGGCGCGCGAGGGGTCCATGGGCCCCTGGCGCAGCACCTTGTCCAGCGGCACGCCGTCCAGGAACTCCATCGCGATGTAGAGCAGCCCGTCCTCGTCCCGCCCGAAATCGTAGATGGTGATGGTATTGGGGTGCGCCAGCTTGCTGGCCGCGCGGGCCTCCAGGTGGAAGCGGCGGATCAGCGTCTCGTCGTTGTCCCCGCCACCTCCGAGCTTTTCAGGGATGAGCACCTTGACGGCGATGTCGCGATCGACCGCCCCCTGCTTGGCTTTGTACACCACGCCCATGCCGCCAACGCCGATCTTGTCGTTGATGACGTAGCGGCCCCCGACGGTCCGCCCAATGAGGGGGTCGGGCTTCTTGCGCTTCTTTTCGCGCGTGGCACTGGCGGCTGCGGCCGCTTGATCAGAAGGGTTTTCCAACGTTCACAATCCCTTCGTAGTAGACATGGTGGTGGCTGAACCCGAACTTCTCATACGTCCCGATGGCGGCAGTGTTGCCCTCCTGGACGTTGAGGGTGACGAGGCTCGTCGATTCAAAGAGTTCGCCGAGCAGCCGGGCGGTGGTCGCCGTGGCGAATCCGCGGCGACGAAAGTCGGGGTGGACCACCAGGTTTCCGATGGCGGCGATGTCGTAGGTCTGGCTGAAGACGTGCACGCCAGCGATGGCGGCGAGCCCGCCACCTCCGGGTTTGTCTACGCCAAAATACAACCCGGTCTCAAGCTGGTAGGGCTCGAAGAAATTGTCTGGGTAGAAGTGGTAGAGCTGCATGATCGCCGCGGTGTCCGGATGGCCGAGACGGCGGGCGTGCACTTCCGTTGTGGGCGCGCGGTAGTCCTCGCGCCGGAGGCTCATGCGGATCATCCGCTGCAGGTGGCCGGCGTGAAAATGCTTGTCGAACCACGGACGGTGGTGCTCCCAGGCATGGACCCAGAACCGCGGCGGCAATTTGTCTTTGATCTGGGTGAACAGCGCGTCAAAACAACGCGCGGCCTCTTCTCTGTCCAGCGGTCCCACGGACAGGAGGACGGGCAGGCTGAGGCCAGTGTACAGCAGAGCCAGGGCCTCGAGCTCGTGCTGGTCGTTGGTCAGGCCGTACCAATTGCAGAAGGGCAGGTACGCTGGGTCGAGATCGCCGAGGAGGTACGCGTTCCCCACGCGGTCACGCGTGAGAAATTCGCGGAGCAGATCGATGTCCTGAAGTTCCGAAACCGGCATGCTGGGCCCCCCAGACCGGTAGAGAGTATCGTCACACCCGGTCCCAGTGCAACCGCGAACCTGCCCGGACTATGCCGCGCGTCGCGCAGTGTCGGGCCGGAAACCCGCACGACGTGGACTCCTCACGGGGTCAGCCGTCGGTACGGATCGTCGGTACAATCTGGTCGATGAACAGGTCGACGAGCGATTTGTCCAGCTGGCCGCCGATGGCCTCCTCGCTGAGTACCTTGGCCGCGAAGGCCGGCGACGACGACGTCTTATACGGTCTGTCGCTGGCCGTGATGGCGTCGTAGATGTCCGCGATCGTCAGGATGCGGACCTGCTGCGGGATGTCGGGCTCGGACAGGCCGCTGGGGTAGCCGGTGCCGTTGAGCTTCTCGTGATGCATGCCGGCAAAACATGGAATGCGGCGCAGCTCGTTGCTCCACGGGATCTGATCCAGGTAGTCCTTGGACTTGGCCGCGTGGGAGCGCATGTTCTGCCACTCCTCTTCGTTCAGGTTGCCCTTCTGGATCGTGAGGTTGCCCAGCTCATCCTGTGTCAGCAGCGGCAGCGCGTGGCCGTCCGGGCTGGTGATGGTCATGTTGCCGATGGCCTGCACGCGCGCGACCGTCTCGTTGTCGAGCCAGTTGGCGCCGCGGATCTTGGCTACGAAGCGCAGGTAGTCCTCAAGCTCCTCGGCCGCCTCCTGGTGCGTCTTTCGCAGGTCGTGGAGGTCGGCGTCGCAGGGGCAGCGCCCCTCCTGCGCCAGGGTCGCCATCAGGCGTTTGTAGCCCTCGATCTCCAGGATGTGCTTGAAGTTGGCAAAACGCTGGGCGATGAGCGCCATCTCCGTGTCGTCGACGCGGTAGCGTTTGGTGAGCACGGACTCGCGGACGCCGACCTTGCCAAAGTCGTGCAGGAGCGCTGCGTAGCGAAGCTCGGTCAGCTCGGTGGGCGTGAAGTTCACGTCCAGCAGCGGTCCTACCTGCACGCGGGTGGCGGCTTCCGCCAGCGCCAGCGTGTATTGGGCGACGCGCTCGGAGTGACCCGCGGTGGTCGGGTCTCGGGCTTCGATGGCGGTTACGGACGCCTGCACGAAGCCCTCGAACATATTGTAGATGTCTTCGCTGAGGCGGGCCCGCTCGATGCCGAACGCCGTGCTGGAGGCCAGCACGCTGAAAAAATCGAGGTCCTGCCGGGAGAACAGCGATCCCTGTCCGCGCGTGTCCACCTGCATCACGCCGATCAGCGAGCGCTGCCCGACCAGCGGCGCGCACAGGCACGCGGTGATCTGCGCCTCGAGAATCGACTGCGAGATCTCGGCGCCGAGGTGGTCGCGGACGAACAAGACGGACTCGCGCGTCTCCACGACACGCTGGAGGATCGATTGACTCAGGATCACGCCCGACTGGGTGTCGTCGGGGCTGCCGTGCCGGTTCCGGGTCACGAACGGGGTCAGCTCCTCCCCGGCGACGTGGATGTTCTGGTCGAGAAGATCGCGGCAAAGCTTGAGGCGATTCTGCGTGACCCGCTGCCCCTCATCGATCAGGGAGATGGCGAAGAAGTTCGCCGCAGGGAAGGCCTCGAAGGTGGCGCCCACGATGAGTTCGAGGATCTCCTCGATGCGGTTGAGGCTGTTGAGCTGGTTGGCCAGGCGCAGCAGGATCTCCAGCCGCGTGTCCTTGCTGCCGAGGTTGCGCGTCCAGTCTTCGATGGGCCGGTGCGCCGCCGTGATGTATTTCTCTTCCGACGGCGTGCCGCGGGGCCGGAAGATCGTCGCGTCGTCCTTCTCTTGCTGGCTCTGGATGATCTCGAGCCGCATCAGCGTGGAGCCACACTGAATCTCCGACCCATCCACCACGCGCACGTGGCGCACATGGTTGCTGTCGTGGAGGTTGATCGAGACGTCGTCGATCAGGACGAGGCTGCCGTGGCGGCTGCGCAGGTCGTAGTACACATAGGAGTTCTGCTCGCGCAGCAGCTCGCTGTGCCAGTTGGAGACGAACCCATCGGTCAGGACAAAGTCGTTGTGGACGTCCCGGCCGAGCGTGATGTGCTCCTTGTCAAAAGTGAGCACCTTGCCCAGGTCAGGTCCGCTGACGACGGTGAGCTTCACCTGGTGGCCGCTGCCTGTGCCTTCCTTCAACTCGTGCTCGTGCCGGTGTACTGCCTGCGTAACAGCGTGAATGCTAATCGCGATGGCCGAAGGTCACAAGAGTATCCGGCAACATCGGCGCGATCGGACGCGGCCGCACGGCTCCGACGTCCCGGTCTCAGTGTGCCCGTCCTGCACGGCAGCGCGCCGTCCGAGCGTGTCCGCGGGGGTTGACCTGCGAGGGCAGCCACACGTAGTTTTTCCACGTGAAACCAGTGAGTGACGACCCAAAACCTGTCGGCGGGCTGCACAACTTCCTGTTCTCGCGCCTGGCGGGGGCGATGGCGCTGTGCGCGTTGGTGGTCTCGGTCCTCATGCCCACCGAGGGCCTTGGGATCGACCTGTGCTTTTTCTACGAGTACACCGACCTGCCCTGCCCGGGCTGTGGCCTCACGCGCAGCGTCACCAACGTCAGCCACGGCAACTTCGCCGCGGCCTGGGGCTACAATCCATTCGGTTACGCGTTCTGGGCGTCGTTTGCGCTCATGGCACCCTGCCTGGTCTTGCCACGCCGGGCTCTGGACGGCATTCAACGCCGTGTCAGCCCCTTTGCTGCGTGGATTCACAGAAGTACGTGGATCATCCTCTCCGGATTACTTGTCTTTGGGCTCGCGCGTCTGGTACACCATGCCTTCACCGGCACCGTATTCCCAACGCTGCCCTGACCTCTTGAAACCAGGTAGCTGGGAGGAGAACGAACGTGGAAGAAACCAAAGCACCCGGAATTGCCCTCGCCGTTGTGGGCGGTCTCGCGATTCTGTTGCAACTCGTCAGCATCGCCCTTGGAGCGCTCGCGCTCGTTCAGGGAGGTGAGGCCGTCTTGGCCCAGGGCATCGGTCAGGCTGTCGGAGGATGCCTCGGCCTGCTCTTCAGTGGATTCATCGTCTTCGGTGGAATCAAGCTCATGAAGGGCGAGTCCTACGGGCTCTGCATGACCGCGGCCATCTTCGCGATGATCCCGTTCTGCACGGGCATTTGCTGCCTCCTGGGCTTGCCCGTTGGCATCTGGGCCATCATCTCGATGAACAAGGTGAAGGATCAATTCCGGTGACATCCGGTCTTGATCGACCCGGCAGGGGCCCCATTTCGGGGCCTTTGTCGTTTCTTGTCCCTTTTGTGGCGATCGCGATCTTTGCGTCGCCCAGTCTGGCCCAGGACGTGGCGGTTCTCCCGGTCACGGACGAGATGCTCGTCGACCTGGGCCTCGGCGCCGTGGATCTCCAGCGACGCGAGGTCGCGCGCGCCTTCTACAGCGCTGGCCACCCCGACGATTACGACTTCCTGGTTGTGTTCACCGACTTCCCGGTCGCGCTCGCCGGCGCGCAGGCGGCTGCGATCTACGTCCCCGTGCGCAATGAGGTCACGGGCATCGGCCAGGATCTGGACGGCCAGTTTCCCGAGGTCTACGACCTGTCGGCCGAGTTTGGTTCAGGTGGCCGGCTTCAGGGCGTCCTGTTGATGGGCAATGCCGCCGTCTATCCGGAGGATCCCTACGACCAGGACTTCAGCCTTGGATTCTCGCCGTTGAACCTGCTTGGGCAGGAGACGCTGCACAGGTTTGGCGTCTTTGTGAACTACCGCGACGAGGCGGGCGAGTTCCGCGATGACCTCCGCGGACGCGGTGGCGCGCATTGGAGCCATTTCTTCCACTCGGGCGGCAGCGATCTCGAGGGCAATGACTGGGTCGAGGGGCCGGCAGGTACGTTTACGTCCGGCGGGTACGGGGGCCGTTTCAACCAGCTGGACCAGTACCTGATGGGTCTGCGGCTGCCGTCGCAGGTGGACGCGCCGCACTTTCTGATCGAGGACCCGCAGCCGGTGTCCCCCGCCGCCGCCAGCGCAGACACCGGGCCGCGCAACGCCGCGGTGGTCCGGGGCCGGGCGGTGCCCGTCACCGTGCAGCAGATCATCGACGCCCATGGCCCCCGCCTTCCGTCCGCGCGCGTCGCGCCCAAGGCGTTTCGGCAGGCGTTTGTCCTGCTCTCGGATCCGGAGCAGCCGGACTCCGCGCGCGAGCGCGCGCGTACGCGTGTAGAGCGCCTGCGCCGCACCTGGCCGGGCTATTTCTACACCGCTGGTGAGGGGCGCGCGCGCGTGGTCGCGTCGTTGGATGGCGCCGATGAGCTCCTGGCTTTTGGCTTCTCCACGTCCGCGGAGGGCTTCGAGGTGGAGGGCGGAGAGCTGGAGTCCGGGATCGATGTCGGGCTGCTTCGCGTCGTGCCGAACGCGCCGCAAGTGGTGTTTCGCCGGTCGGATCTGCGTGTGCCCGCCGAGCGCTTTACCCGCGTGGACGTAGTGTTGCGCGCCACTGGGAAGTCATCTGCCCCCTGTGGCGCGGCGATGGAGCTGCAGCTGGGCGAGTCGTCTGTGCCTGTGCTGGTCGCGATGGATGGTCAGGCGCACACGTACTCGGTCGCCGTCTCCACGGACGTGGATTCCCTGGCGCTGACACTGGATGTGGAGGCGATCTCCCAGGTGGAGCTGCTCGCGGTCAACGCGGTGCAGGCCAGCTCGCCGGACCTCGACGCGGACGGCGTGGTGGACGAGCTGGACAACTGTCCGAGGGACCCCAATCCAGTGCAGTTTGACGGGGATGGCAACGGCGTGGGCGACGCGTGCGAGGGCGCGCGTGCCTGTGGATCGCCGCGGCCGCCACCACCACCCGATTGCGCGTGCCGGACCGCTGCCACCCCGTCGGCGTGGATCTGGCGCCGTCGGTGAGCGATCCACGGACTGTCCAGGTACAGGCCAGTCTGTGGATCTGGAGGTCGCAACAGACGCGGACCGCGACTTTCGATCAGTGCTTGAGGACGAACTCGTCGGGCTTGGCGACCAGCAGCGAACACGGCGATCTGCGCATGAGGCGCTCCGCCGTGTTGCCGACCACCAGACCCTTGACGCCCGATCGACCCACGCTGCCGATACACAACAGGTCTGCCTTCTCCCTCGTGGCAGTGTCGAGGATGACACGGTCGACGCGCGCGCCGCCGGTCACGAGGGTCTCAACGATGCGGCCCTTGAGGTCGTCGATCCTGCAGAAGTCGCGCAGCCTGTCGTAGGCGGCAGCGCGCTCGTCCGCGGTGGCACTCGGCGGCGCCACATGCACCACGGACAGCGCGCTCTTGTACGCCGTCGCGATCTCACCGGCCCAGCCGACCGCGCGGCGGGATGCGTCGGAGAAGTCCACCGCTGTGGTGATCTGCGCAGGGGGCCAGACGGAGGTGGCGCGGACCACGAGCACGGCCCAGCGGGAGTGGTGTACGAGCTCCCGCGCGACCGAACCGAGCATGAAGTCCTCCAGGGCGTCGAGGCCGGAGGCACCGACGACGATGAGATCTGCGTGGTGTAGCATCGCCGAGTCCATGATCGCGGTCGATGGCCGTGTGCGCGAGGCCTCCACCTCGATGCGGAGATCGGCGGTGTCCAGGGTGCGCAGGACGTGCTGTACGCGAACCTCAAGCGCACGCAGAAGCGCTTCGTCAGGGTAGAGCTCGTCGCGTTTGTGGGTCGCTTCGAGCTCCGCCGCCAGCAGAATACGTTCGTCGATGTGGCCCGGAATCGCGGTGATCACGTGCACGCCCGCGTCGGACTCGCGCGCGATGGCAACGGCCACGCTCAGCGCCTGACGGGACTGCTGCGAGAAGTCGAACCCGACAATGATGTTCGAGATGGGTTGTTCCATGAATCCTCCGGTTGTTGCCGGAGGGTCACGCAAGAATGACGCCAGGACCTCGTCCCTGTCGGTGTCGGTGTCGGGGCGGGAGGTGGGGTCGCCCGCTGCGCAATGGTTGCGCGCGTGCGGTCGGCGGCGCAACGGTTGCGTGCGGGATGTGCCTACGGTCGCAGTCGCTGGCCTGGCGGCGGACTACTCCGGGCACTCCTCGTCCAGAAAGGCGAACGCGAGTCCGAGGCCGTACGGGCGGCAGGAGTTGACGTTCTGGTTGTTGTAGCGGACCTCGATGTAGAGGGTTTTGCTGTCATCCAGGGCGCAAATCCCGATCCATTCGCCACCCAGGCGCCAGAACCCGCCGTCCTCGTCGAAGACGGGACCGCCCTCGTCGGTGCTGCACAGGGAGACGGCGAACTCGTCGCACTCCCCTTCGTGGATGCAGACCACATAGTCGTCCCGGCCGCCCTCGGGGACGGTGAGCTGGGCCTCAAAACGGTAGGTGCACTCGTCGGAGCCCGGCAGGCACAGGTTGGAACCCTCATCGGCCGTGATGATGAACCAGTCGGAGTCCTGCGCGGCGTCCTCTTCGCCGTGGTAGAGCGCCGCCCCCTCAACAAAGACGGCGTCGCCGTCCTGCTCGGCGTCGATGAGCCGCCGTGCGGTGGCGCAGCTGTCGTTGCGGTCGTCGCCCTCGTGGATGTCGTCGGCGAGGCGCTCGTCCACCATACCGTCGCAGTCTTCGTCCGTGCCGGAGCAGATCTCGCCTGCGGGCTCGACATAGTCGTCCCCCCCGCACTCGGACCACCCCTCGTTGAGGCACTCCTGGAGGCCGAGCACACATTGGCCCTCGTCGGTGCCGCAGTCGCGCATCTCGCCCACGGGAGCGCAGGGGCATTCCTCGTTGACGTCGCCGTCGCAGTCGTTGTCGAACTCGTCCTCGCAAGACTCGGCTGCGTTGGGGTGCGCGTCCTCGTTTGTGTCGTCGCAGTCCTCTGCGTTCTCGCTGTACACGCCGCCGTTTTCGCTCGGACCGTCGGGCAGGGAGCAGGCCTGGACGGCGAATGCCAGGTCCGGGTCTCCAAAGCCGTCTTCGTCAAAGTCCTCGTAGTATGTGGTGCCCACGCCCTCATCCACGAGCCCGTCGCAGTTGTTGTCTACGCCGTCGCAGACTTCCTCCGCGGGTGCGGGCGCGTCGCAACCGACCCACTCGCCACCCGTGCACGTCTCGGT
>CALBXO010000615.1 GCA_937890335.1 uncultured Pseudomonadota bacterium
GGTGAGGGCGACAAGGCCGCCGACGGCGACGGCGCCGCGCAGGAGCAGGCCGCGAGGGCGGGGAGGGCGTCGATCCACTCCCGATGAGGACGAGCCCATCGGCGCGCCTTCAGCGCCGCCACAGCCAGTAGGTCCGGCCGCGGGGCGAGGCCGTGCGACAGGAGCAGCCCTCCTCGGTGCGGGTGGCGCGGGAGCCCTCTGGGAGGCTGGCGTCGTCGCGGTCGCCGGGCTCAAAGCCCACATCGGGCCCTCCGTTATTGCCCGTGTCGGCCTCAGGCCGGGGCTCGGGCGCCGGCTCGGCCGTCCGAGACACCTCAATCTTGTCCACGTCCACGGCGCCGCCCTCAGCGCGAATCTCCAATTGCGTGACCGTGCCGTGCCAGAGTTCGTCTCCGGCGTAGGGCGCCGTGACCTCGTGCCAGGCGCCGTCTCCAGGCACGTCGATGGGACTCTCGCCCCCGTCCCACCGCAACGTGACCTTCGTCGCCGTGCTGCGCACCCGAAACGCCATCGCGGGGAAGTTCTCGCCTTCGATCACGGTCCAGGGCGGGCTCTGCGCGCACCCTCCGTCCTCCAGGTGCAGCGCGCCATCCACGGCGGCCACTTGCGCGCCGTCACAGCCGGTCCAGCCCTCGGTGTCTTCCGGCGCCGGGCCAGGGAAGTTCCAGCGATCGCGGGAGAACACGTCCACATCCAGGCTCTGGCGCAGGAGCAGCCCCCGCGCGTTCACCTCGACCTCGTCGTCCCAGCCGTCCATCTCTCCGTAGTAGCCGCCGACGTGTTTGATCCAGGCGCGGACCGTCACACGGTTGCCCAGCGAGGGATCGAGCCCCTCCAGCTCCAGCTCGATCCGCTTGGATTCCCCCGCGCTGAATCGGTACAGGTTGAAAGTGCCGTCGCGACCGGGGTCTGCGTGGTCTGGGTTCACCTCGTTGCCGTTGGCGTCGTTGATGGTCCACGTCTGCCCGTCGAGCGCCGGGTGGTCCGTGTAGATCGTGTAGCCCGACAGGCGCCCAGCAGGTCCGATCACCTCAAACCTCACCAGCAACTCATCCGTCACGGGCCGGTCCGCGCCGTTGCGAACCACAAAGTCCAGCCGCGTGGTGTCGCCGGTCAACAGGTCCGGAACGCCCTCGCTTGAACCCGACTCGACCAATGAATTCGGGCCTTCTGCGGCGGCCTCGAAGGAGACGTGAACGTCCTCGGCCGGGTCCGGGTCCGGGTCCGGGTCCGGGTCCGGGTCCGGGTCCTCACAGTCGGCCCCTGTGGCGAAACCCTCCGCCGGAGCTGCCTGCAGCCGGGCCTCGGTCTGCGGGCCGTACGACCCGTCTTCGGCGATCTGATCACCGGGGTTGTTGCGGTTGTGGAGGCGCTGGAAGGCCAGGACGGCGTCATCACGGATGTCCCGGACACCGCTGCCACGGTAGTCAAAGTGCACAGGGTCCCCCGACCCGAGCCAGTCCCACCCCTCGGCCTCCAGGTACGGTCGCCAACCCGGGTAATCGCTCACGTCGAGCGCGAGACCGCTCTGGTGGTTGCTGCGCCCCGGCTGCGCCGCCAGGCCGATCCCACAGCGGCCCTCGCGGTACCAGCGATACAGGAGGTACTGCTGCGCGATGGTCCGGTAGGCCGAGTTGACCCGAAACCTGCTGCCGCGCGCAGCCAGCGCCCTGCCAAACGCCGCGCGCGCTCCCGGCTGAAGCAGCGCCCATGTGCTGGAGCCACCGAGCTCCACATTGAGATCGTCAAAACGCACCAGCGTGTTCGGGATGATGCAGTTCATCTCGTCCACAATCTGTGTATCGAGCCCCCTGACTGCGGCCAGAGAGCAGCCAGAGACCCGGTCCACCCGGACGTTCTGAGCCGTCGTCTCAAGCGGTTCATGGGGGAGGTCGGAACACACCTCCTCCTCCGGCTGCGCACACGAGCCGAGCAGGGACACCAACGCTACCAAGACAATGCGCTTCCTCATGGCGCAGCAGACTAGCAGATCGATCCGCGAATCACGACGGCGACCCGCCTCCAGCCCTACCGCCAGACAGACGCAGCAGCGTTCCTTAAGAAAACGTAAGGAGAGCAAGGTCGCGCTGCGGGACCTCTCCGCCCATCTTGTGACCGTGCCCACCCGCGTTCGCAACGGCCAGACAGAGGATCGCTCATGAAACTCAACCGGACATCATCCCTGCTCCTCTGCGTGGCGCTCGCCTGCGCCTGCGACGACACCGTGCGCTACTCTGCGTCTCCAGCGGGCGCGGGCCCGGCCTCGACCGCTCCGGGTGCGAACCCGGCAGTCCGCCCCGCGGACGACCCATCGACGTACGACGACGGTGCCAGGGAGCCGGGACCCACACGCGGCGAGCCGGGTGACACGACTCCCGACAGGGAAGTCACGGCGCCGGACGGCGACACCGACACCCCTGCGCTGGTCGACCAGGGCGAGCTGTCGGATCTGCGCTTTAGCGCCGACGGCGCGGTGCTCGCGTACCTTCGCGCGGCGCCGCTGGGCCGGTCCGACGCGATCCTCCAACTGTACCATCTCGCTTCGGGCCGAGGCGCCGTCGTCACCGACCGGTACGCCGGCAATCTGGACCTGAGCCCCGACGGAAAGGCGGTGATCTTCAAGAACCACGAGGGCACCAACTGGGCCGAGCGCGAGAATCTTCAGATCTTCCGCTGGGACCCCGACAACGCCGGCGAGGCGGCGACCACACGGCGCATCGACACCGCGGTAGACGGCGGCAGCGCGTCGTTCTCGCCGGACGGAAGCCACGTCTTCTACACACACCAACAAAGTTCGCACCCACGCCTGCGTGGCTGGAGCGTGGCGACGGCGACACGCCTGAACCTCAACCCGATGGTCCAGTCAGACTACGAATTCAGGTCCTTCTCCGGGACCACGATGGCCTACGTGGTCGAGACCTGGCGCTACGACGGCAACCGCCGCTACGACACCGCCAACCTCCACCTCTACAACCTGGAGACCGGTCAGGACCGGGACACCGGGGTCAACCTCTACTTCGACCACCAGGTGCAATTCTCGCCGCGGGGCGACCGCATCGGCTACCAGGAACAGACGCGGGACGAGAACTTCCGGACCCACGGCAAGCGCTTCCACGTGCGCGACCTGGCCAGCGACGACGTGCACAGCACCGAGGTGGGCATCCGGCAGCTCGTCGTCGCCAAAGACCTCAAACACGCAGCGTTCCAGCGGCCGGACCAGGGCCAGATCTGGCCCAACGCCCTGGTCGTGCAGAGCATGCAGACGGCGCAGCTGGAGCTGGTGACCGAGCGCCTGGACGCCTACCCGCTCGCGTTCGCGGGGACGCTGCTCCTCTACCTGACAGGCGCCCCAGACGGCCCCCACGCCCTGCACGCCTACGACATGACCACCCGTAAGACCCACACGATCGACACAGCCATCGGTCTCCCGCCGGGCGCGCTCAGCGCAGACGATCGAAAGGCCAGACGCGAGTCGCTCCCGGTCCGCGCAGTGGGGACCCGTGGGTCAGACATCGCCTTCTACCACGACACCTGCGCCGGCGCCGGCGGCGCGCTGCGCATCTGGCGCCAGCAAACGGAGACACTGATCCACGCCATTCGCGGCCACGACTGCCAGCTGGACCCGGTCGCGAGCAACGGCGTCCTCGTCGTGGAGCAGCGCAGCGAACCCATGCGCCGCTTGCTGGCCTGGCACCTCGTCCCGGGAAACTACGAGGAGTACGCCCGCACAGACATCGGCTTCACCACCCAGAACGCCCCGGATGGAGGTTGGACCGTGGCGCAGATCCACGAGGAATCCACGCTGCAAGACGGACTGTCCCGCCTGGAGGCGATCCATTGGCGCAACGACACCTCACGCCTCCTGTTTCACGGCATCATCGACGAGTACGCGGTCTCCTCGCACCACACAGCGTTCCTCGAGCGTACCCCGTCCGGCCAGAAACTCTGGGTTGCCCCCCTGCGATGACGCCAATCCGACCGAACCTGGTGGCCGTACGCGCGCACGCGTAGGCCGGCAGCGCAAGCCCCATGACACGCCATGTAACGAACGGACGCCGACAGTGACGGTAACGCCGTGAAACGTGCGCGTGCACCAAACAGTGACCTTCTTTGCCACGGTGATTGAAACCCCACTGACGGAGATGGTCCAATGAAGATTCGTAACCTGGCGTTGTTACTCCTCCTCCCCCTGCTGGCGCTCGCCTGCGCCGACCAGAACCCAGACCAACCTGAGCTCGCCTCGCTCGGACAAGAGATCCGTGACGGGCAGACCGTGACCGACGCGAACATCGTGCCGCTCGCACAGAATCTCTTCATCCACTGTTCAGCGGCAATGGTCGCCCCAGATGTAGCGCTGACGGCCCGCCATTGTGTGGAGGGCATTCCTGCTGCAGAGCTCGCCACACTCGATGCGCAGGGCAATGTGGCCCAGGCCGCGTCCGTCCTCATGAGCGATTCGGCGGACATCGCACTTGTGCGGTTCTACGTGGCGCTGGGTCGCCCGGTTCGGGCCATCGCGTCGGGTCAGCCCGCCGTCGGCTCCGACGTGGTGCCGTACGGCTACGGGCTGTCCAGCGACATGGACACGAGCGCCATCCTGCGCCGGGGCACATCGCAGGTCACTGGACCAGAGCGGCATCGTCATTGATGGGTTCCCCGTCGGCGACGAGACCATGGTCACCGCACCCAATCCCGGCATTGTATGCTCGGGAGACAGCGGCGGACCGGTCCTGGCCACCCCGAACCCGAACATTGTGGGGCCAATCCCCGACGCAGCCTCGAGCCCCATCGTCGGCGTGAACTCCGCAGCGGGGCCCTCCACCCCGGAAAACCCCTGCTCGCTCGTCAGCTCCGCCCTCCATGTCAACACCGCCCATCACCGCACATGGATCCATGACAGCTTGCTCCTCCTCGCCCGTCTCAGCGGCCAGGAGCGCGCCTGCAACGGCCTCCCCATCATTCGTCTGGAGGGTGACGGCGTCGAGTTCCGCGGCACCGGGGCGGCCGAGTGCATCATCGGTACAGACGGCGACGACAACATCCGAGGCGGCGGCGGCGACGACATCATTCTCGGTCGCGGCGGCAACGATCGCATCTACGGCAACGGCGGCAACGACCTGCTCTACGGCAACGAGGGCAACGACGTCATCTTCGGCAACAACGGGCTGGACACTCTCCTGGGTGGACCTGGCAACGACCGTCTGAGCGTCTGCTCCGGCGACAACACCGGCTGCGCCGAGGAAGGTCGCGAGTTCGTGGATGGTGGCATTGGCAGCGACAAAATCTACATCATGGGCGACGACGTGGCCCTCGGCGGCCCGGGCAACGACCAGATCTTCGCCCTCGGCAACACCTTCTTTGCGCCCTACCGGGGCTACATCGTCGGCGGCGGCGGCAACGACACGATCCGCCTCGACGGGCGCGGCTACCGCGTCTGCCCTGGCCCTGGGGCCGATCGCATCCGAGGCAACCAGGGATCGCAGAACTTCTTCTTCCGTGGCGCGGACGACGACTTCTCGGGCACCTCAGCACCCGAGTTCCCGCAGATGCGCGAGAGCTGTCACAGCATCGACTCACCCGCCTACGCGCCCTACGCCGCCGGCTACGATTTCGACGGGGACGGACTCGCCGGGAACCACGGGTGGGACAACACCCACTGCATCTGCGAGCCGATTCCGTTCCTGACCGGCCTCCTGGACGTGCCCGACGACTTCGTTGGCCCACGCCAGTATGTAGGCGTGCAGCGCGTCCCCGCCATTGAGCCGGCCGGCGACTGCGACGACCAGAATGCCGACATTCTCAGCTGCAACTGACCGGGGCGCTGCGCCATTAAGGCCCGTTTCAGGTGGAGCTCCCCAAAGCTGACTTACATTTGGGGAGAACCCACCTGAACCGGGAGCGAGACAGACAAGACCTCAGCCAAAACCCCCTATCTCTGCACCGTCTGCGGCTACACCTACGCCGAGCCGGGCATGTGCGCCAAATGCCCCGACGAGCCGCTGCTGGACAGCCGGGAAACAGCCACCGAGCTGTTCCTGATCGACACCGTCAGCGACCGCCACTACAAGCACGAACTCTTCGTCTCTTCCGTCGCGATGATTCCCGCGCTGGTGATTGCCGGCGGAACCTTTGGCGGCATCGCCTGGATCGCCTGGGTCACCGACAACTTCGAGATCCTGGCCAACCTGTTCGAGAGTGAGGCCGCGTGCAGCTTGCTGCTGATCCCCACGGCTGTGGTCTACATTGCCATGAGGGAGATGGTGGAGCGCATCTGGCCAAGACCCGGTAACAAACCGTGGCTCTGACGCGGCGGTACTATCGGACACCAAGGAGCAAGTCGATGACGAGTTGGTCCAGGCGCTCGTAGGGCAATTGCTTTTGGGCCAGGGCGTGCCTGTCGATCTTCGCGCCCAGAATCGTGTCGCGACTCTCTGTGCTGTACGCCGCCATCACGGGCGTCAGCGCCGAGTCACCCCCCAGTCCGGCGAGCAACGCCTGGATCTCCGCGTCCGCGCGAAACCGCCGGGCCTTGTCCGCCAGGATCAGGTACGTGCGCATGCAGCCAGCGGCAAAGTCGCGGACACCGGCGGCGTCCTCCGAGCGATAGCAGTGGGCGTCAAAGTGGCGCGGCCCGTCGTACCCGACGTCCTCCAGGAATTTCACCACGTAGAACGCGGCCTTCGGGTTCGCGGAACCAAAGCGAAGGTCCTGGTCGAAGCGTCCCGGCTGCTGGTCGTTCAGATCAATGTGGAAGAGCTTGCCCGCGTCCCAAGCCTGCGCGATGGCGTGGGTGAAGTTGAGGCCCGCCATATGCTCGTGGGCGACCTCTGGGTTCACGCCGACCATCTCCGGCGTGTCCAGCGTCTCGATGAAGGCGAGCATCGCGCCTGTGGTCGGCAGGTAGATGTCGGCGCGCGGCTCATTGGGCTTGGCCTCCAGCGCGAACCGGAAGCCATAGCCCCGGTCGTCGTTGTAGCGGCACAGGAAGTTCATGCACTCTCGCATCCACTTCAGCGCATCCACCGGGCTCTTGGCCGCGTCCACCTCGGCGCCCTCGCGCCCGCCCCAGAACACATAGGTCTTCGCGCCGACGTCGGCGCCCAGATCCATCGCGCGCATCGTCTTCTGGAGCGCGTACGCACGCACGTCGGGGTCGGCCGAGGTGAAGGCGCCGTCGCGAAACACGGGCTCTCCGAAGAGGTTCGTCGTCGCCATGGGCACGCATAGGCCCGTGCGCTCCAGCGCACCTCGGAACGCACGCACGATGGCCTCGCGCTCAGACCAAGAGGCGTCGATGGGCACGAGATCGTTGTCGTGGAAGTTCACGCCCCACGCGCCCAGATCGCCGAGCATCTCGACGATCTCCACCGGGCTGAGCGCCGCGCGCGTGGGAAGCCCAAACGGGTCGCGGCCGACATTGCCGACGGTCCAGAGGCCAAACGTAAAGCGATGTTCCGGAGTTGGGTCGTACATGGGGCGAAAGATACCAGCCCGGCCCCGCTGCGCGAAGGGTGTTTCACGTGAACTGCACCGGACACGCGGGTCGGCCAGCCGCCGGTCGTCACGTCAGCAACGCGAGCATCGCGGCCGCGGCAGGGTGACTCCCCACCGGCGCAGGGCAGAAGTCGCCACCGCGACGGGCGACTCCCGCGGGCGCCATGCGGTCCTCCGCGGTTTCCTGCTATGCTTCGCGCGCGCGATCAACAAGTCCTCCACGGATGCCTGCTGTGCTGCGCGCGCGGCCGGCGCACACAACGAACAACGTCACCAACGGCACCCATGCGCTACGAAGGCAAACTGTACAGACCCCCGTCCGAGGCCCGCTCGTACATCCTGCAGGCCACCATCGGCTGCTCGCACAACCTGTGCGTCTACTGCGACATGTACCGCGACAAGAAGTTCCGGGTGCGCGATCTGGCCGCGACTCTCGAGGACATCCAGGCCGCGGCGACGGCCCTGGGACCGCGCGTTGAAAAGGTCTTTGTGGCCGACGGCGACGCCCTCTACATGCCCATGTCCCACTGGCTGCCCATACTCGCCGCGCTCCGCGACGCCTTCCCGCGCCTGCGGCAGGTGTCGTGCTACGCCATGGCGAGCAACGTGCTGGAGAAGACCCAACAAGAACTGGAGACTCTCCGAAGCAACGGCCTGTCGCTGTTGTACCTGGGCCCCGAGAGCGGCGACGCCGTCACGCTCAAACGCATCGTGAAGGGCGGCACCTTTGACGAACATGTGGACGCCGCGGGCAGAGCGCACGCTGCGGGCATGCGGACCAGCGTCATCGCGCTCCTTGGAGCCGGCGGAACCGCCCGGACCGAGGAGCACGCCGAGGCAACCGCCCGCCTGGTCACCGCCATGGACCCAGCCTACTTCGCCGCGCTGACCCTCACCGTCGTGCCGGGCACGCCCATGGCGCGCATGGAGCAGAAAGGGCTCTTCGAGCTCCCCGACATCCTGGGAATCCTGCGCGAGCTGCGCACCATCGTGGCGCAGGCCCAACCCACGGGCGCCATGTTCCGGACCAACCACGCGTCCAACTACCTACCGCTGGGAGGACGCCTGCCGGACGACAGTGACCGCATCGTGGAGGTGATCGACGCCGCGCTCGACGGCAAAATCCCGCTCCGCGCGGAGGCCACGCGAGGCCTGTGACACGGCGGAGGTCACCCGCCCCGGCCGTGGGTGGCCCCGAAATCTGAATCGATGATCATCGAAACGGGTTGACAGCGTCGCGCGCCGTGCTGACAGTCCGTTTCGACCCACATCGAATCGGATAATCCCATGGCGACCCAGAAGACCCTCACAGTGCTCAACGCGCTGGCACATGACTCCCGGTTGCGTGTCGTCGACGCGCTCCTTCCCGGACCACTCAGCGTCGAGGACCTCGCACAGCGGCTGGACCTGGCCGCGTCCACCGTCTCCCACCACCTCAAGGCCCTCCAATCTGCGGACCTCGTCTCTCGCAGGCGGGACCAATACTACGCCCTCTACTCGCTGACGGAGGGGTGGCTCGACCGCCCGCTGCGCGACTTTGTCTCCATCAGTGACGCGGACAAACAGGCGCAGAGCGACCGACAACTCGCCGCGGACACCAAGGTGTTGCGGCGCTTCTTCGAGCGCGGCCAGCTGCGGGCCATGCCGCGCCAGAAGAAGAAGCGCGACCTCGTGCTGGACTTCTTCGCCGCCGCTTTCGAGCCGGGCCGGACCTACGCCGAGCGCGAGGTCAACGAGGCCATCCGCCGGCACTACGACGACCATTGCGCCGTGCGCCGCTACCTGGTGGACCGGGGCACACTTGAACGCTCCGCCGGCCAGTACCGGCTGCGCGAGAACCTCGACGTACACAGACATAGGGAGAACATGTCCCGTCGCAAACACCTGCTGGACACCTACAGGCAGACACCCCAGGTCGCCGGCGTCTACCGCATCACCCACCGTCCCAGCGGTCGCAGCCTTTGGGGCGCGAGCATCAACGTCCAGGCGCGCCTGAACCGGCACCGCGCCCAGCTCGGTATGGGGAGCCACGAAAGCGCCGCCCTTCAGGCGGACTGGGTGGCCGGGCAACCCGACGAGTTCGACATGGAGGTGCTCGACTCCGTGGAGGACAGCGCCGAGCCGGGCTTTGTCCTTCGGGAGGAGCTGGACGCGCTCACGGAGCTGTGGGCCGATCGACTCGCCCCGATCGATACCTACGCCTGACCGGGCCGCGCGCAGTGTCTATCGGGCGTTCAGACCGGCGGGGGAAGCCAGGGGGCCAAGGCGAGCCCATGGCACGTCCTCGCTGTGCTTGAGCGGGGCGCTGCGGGCCGTGAGGACCTCACAACCTTTGTCCGTGACCACAATCGTGTGCTCGAACTGCGCCGTCAGCGACCGGTCGGTCGTCAGCACGGTCCAGCCGTCGGCCATCACCTCGGTCTGCCAGGCACCCAGATTGATCATCGGCTCGATGGTGAAGACCATCCCCGAACGCAGCCGCAGCCCCGAGCCGCGGCGACCGTAGTGGGGTACCTGCGGGGGCATGTGGAAATTGCGGCCCACGCCGTGGCCGACGTAGTCCCGCACCACCGAGCAACCCTCCCCCTCGGCGTACTCCTGGATCGCGGCGCCGATGTCGCCCAGCCGGGCCCCGGCCCGCACCTGCTCGATCCCCACCTCCAGGCTCTGGCGCGCCACCTCCACGATCTTCTTCGCATCTTCGCTCGGCTCGCCGACGTAGAAGGTCGCGCTGTTGTCACCATGGTAGCCGTTCTGCGACGGGTAGAACGACGTGATGTCCACGTTGATGATGTCGCCATCGGTAAGCACTCGCGCTCCCGGAATCCCGTGGCAGACGACCTCGTTGAGGCTCGTGCAGCAATGTTTCGGGAAGCCTTTGTAGCCCAGTGTCGAGCAGCGCGCGCCGCGGGACATGGTCATGTCGCGAATGAACAGGTCCAGGGACGACGTGGTAACCCCGGGGGCGATGCGCTCTCCCACGGCCACGAGGGTCTCTGCGGCGAGCTGACAGGCCTCGCGCATTCCCTCGAGCATTCTGGGCGTCATGATCTCGACCGATGCCATGAGACCTTGCTACATTGCGCCCGCTTGAACCGCAACCCAACGGAGATCCGATGAGCCTCAAAGACCAGTTCGAAGACGCCCAGGTGCGCGTAAAGAAGCTTCCCAAGAGCCCCGGAAACGACGGACTGCTCAAGCTCTACAGCCTCTACAAACAGGCCACCACAGGAGACTGCTCCACCAAGCGCCCTGGCATGATGGACTTCGCAGGACGCGCAAAATGGGACGCCTGGAACGGGCTGAAAGGAAAATCGAGCGACGCTGCAATGCAGGAGTACGTCGATTTCGTGACCTCCCTCGGTGCCTGAGTCCGCAGACGCCCGGACCCCGACACCGACGGAACAGAAACCACAATTCCAGCCTGCACCAGAGTCGCGCGGTGCCAAAATCCACACTGCTCGCGCGAGCAGGTGACGGAATTGTCAGGTGGCCGCCGGCCCGCACCGTGCTTTTCTCCTCTCGTGTAGGAGGCAGAGGATGGAAGGTCAGGTCGGAGAGCTCAACCGGCCGGCGGCAGCGGTGATTCCCCACATGCAACCGGCGACGCCGAGCTCGTTGGGCCCGGCTCTGATCGCGGCGGCGGGAGAGGCCCGGCCGGGCGCGGAGCTTCTTCCCGTCCTCGGGTGCCTGATGCGCGTCCCAGCGCCGCCGTTGGAGCTTCAACAGCGAGTTGAAACCCTGCTCGTGGCCTTGATGCGCGACGCGTTGGTCCGCGGGGAGAAGTCCGGTGCGATCGCGGTGCAGCGCTTCATCCGACTCGGGCTTCAGGCGAACCATATTTTTGCCCCCGGCTGGCGTCGCACCATGATCCGCACCTCGGCCAAACTGCTCGGCCCCGAGGCACTCCACGCTGTGCTGACAGAGATCGACAGCGGAGCGACGCTGGCAACCTACGCCTGGCTACCCGCCTTCTTCGGGGCCCACAGCAACTGCGCCGCACACCAGATCCTGAACCTGATACGGCCGGCGCAATCGACGGCGTCAACCGCCCTGGTTGCTGAGATCTTGAACCAGATGGGGGTCGAGGGCCCGACGCTGGACCAGCTTTACGACCGGGTGCCACCCGGTGCACGGGAGCTGATCGAGACGGGCGCCATCAAGGTCACCGCTGCCTGACCGCTGCGTTCGCGTCCCGTCAGGGGCAGACCGACGGCCCCTGGCTGCCCTCCGAGACCTCGTGGCTACCCACGCACAGGGCGGGCGCTTCCAGGAGCTCCGGTCGGGACACGAACTCCGAGGCCACCAACGACGCGTTGTTGCCCTCGATCCTCACTTCCCCCTCCACACGCGAGTTGAGGAGAGCAAAGTTGTTGGCCTCGACCACGAGGTCACCCGTGATCACCACATCGATCAGCGCGACGCCATTGGCCGATGGCGTCACATGAACGTCGCCGTCCAACGTCAAGCCAACCACCCGCGCCTGGGACCCTTCGCAGGACAACGCCCCGGTCAGAGTGGTCAGGGCGTGGCCGGCACCAACGACGACGACGCGCGGGCCGTCGATCGCACCATCCACCAGCGCGTGCCGTCCCTGCGCCAATCCCAGTTCGGATTTACCGGCGAGGACAACCCCAGAGCCACCAGCGGCCACGCGCGCCGCGTCCGTGTCTACACACCAGACCGCGTCGCCGTCGTCACCACCGGCGAAAATGGCATAGATTGCGCCGAACTCTGCGTCGCAGAACGGGCCGTCCAGTCCAGCCAGAGCACAAGTGTCTTCCAGCGCCTCCGGAAGGCGCCCACGGTAGTACTCGGTCCCCTCGGCGAGGGATTCCACCTCGACCGTGCCTCCACACAGGAATTGACCGGGCTTGCGGCACACGGAGTCCTGGCACACCAATCCCGACGGGCAGCCGTCCGCCTCGCAGGTACTCTCGGGGGCACATAGAGAGGCTGGACACGCGCTGTCTGCCGCTACGCACACCTGCCCAGCGGCGCAACCACCGTCCGCGCACAGCTCCGCGCACACGCCGCATACGCAATCGCCCACAGCGCAGTCCGAAGCGACCTCACACGTCAGAAAGTGGGACTCGCCACCCACCTTCGGATCGTCGTCATTCGGCGCAGCCGGACACCCGAAACACACACACGCGATCGCGATACACGCAAGTCGCTTCATTCATCGTCCTCGTCGTCCCCCATGACATTCTGGCCCATGTAGAAGACGACACGGTCAGACTCGGCAGGTATCACCGCCGACTCGTTGTACGCATCGACCCTCGATCGCAGCGCCTGGGCCCTGGGTCGAAGTTCGGCCAGCAGGCCGAGCACTTCTTCCTCAAAAGGGTGACCGGGCCACACGTCGAACGCAAACGTGCTGCCACCAATTGTATCGCGAGCCGCGGCATGGCCACCGCCCCGCAGCTTGTTGGTGATCGTTCCCACGGCGGCCTGGTAGTGATCGTAGACCGACGCGGCCCAACCGGCGTCGCTCTCCATCGGAATCACGTATTGCGTGCAGTGGTACGCGCTGCCGGACTCCGTCGCCGTACACGCGACGCGCCCGTCATCCACGAGGGACACGAGCCAGGTCTCCAGAGAATCACGCTCCACGGAGGGATTGCGGGCGCACAGCTCGTCCAATGTGCAGGGCCCGTCCCGGTAGATGGCAACCCAGAGCAGGTTCGTCGCCGCGTCACTCCCCACATCTGACTCCTGCGCGATCTCAGCAGTCTCAGCGATGCGATAGGTGGTCCCGTGCCCGCGGCCCGTGCGGTACACCAGACCCGTATCGACCAGATCGGAGAGGATTCCGCGGACCATCTCCTCGTCGTCCCGCTGGAACACCTCGAGGATCGCAGCCCGGGTCACGACACCACGCTTCTCGACCAGCCTCAACACAGCTTCCCAGAGGGATCGCCCCTGCTCCGTCGCGCTCTCCGACAGCCGGCGGCGTTTGCGCTGGTAGGTCCGCAGCGCCAGGCCGAACATGTCGGCTGTCACAGTCTGCGTCACCCCCTGCGAGTGGAGCTCCGACACCAACCCGAGGAAAACCTGGTTGGCCACGCGAGCCAGAGGGGCGCGGCGACCTCCAGCCGTGGCGATCTGCGCGATCAAAACCACGGTTTGCTGTACCATGGCATCGATCAGCAGGTTGACGTCGTCCTGCTTCATCATGGCTCGAATACTGCTCTGCCATTGGGGCCGCAACAACCCGTCATTTTTGTCGGGATACAAGACACGCGCGCACACGTACCTTTGACGCGGGCTGTCCCGGAGACCTTGCCATGAGACTCAGGTTCCTCGCTTTTGCGCTGCTCTCGATCGTCGTTGCCTGCACTACGGAACCCAACCCCGGAGTGTACGTCAATGACCCGGACGTCGGTGTGGACGGAAGCGACATGGGTGAGGCCGACGGGACAGCCGACACTTCCGACACCCCGGACGGGCAAACACCCGACACCCCAGCGGACCCGGATCTGGACGACGACGGTATCCCCAACGAAGCCGACAATTGCCCCGAGACAGCCAACGCCGATCAAGCGGACGAAGATGGCGACGGCATCGGGGACGTCTGCGACAACTGTCCAAGCGTCGCGAACCGAGACCAGAGTGACACCGATCAGGATGGCCAGGGCGACGCCTGCGCCGAGACGCCGCTGGACGATGCGGACGGCGATGAAGTGGCAGACGCGGACGACAACTGCCCCCAGACTGCCAACGCCGACCAGGCGGACGCCGACCGTGACGGGCGCGGGGACCTCTGCGACAACTGCCCCGACACGGCCAATGTCTCTCAGACCGACACCGATGAAGACGGACAGGGCGATGCCTGCGAAGAAACAGTCGACGCCGACCGCGACGAGGATGGAGTGCCGGACCGCTCCGACAACTGCGTCGACATCCCCAACGCGGACCAGGCGGACCCAGACCGCGACCGCATCGGGACGGCGTGCGACAACTGCCCCGCCGTTGCCAATTTCAACCAGACCGACGACGACGACAACGGGGTCGGCGACGCCTGCGAGAACATCGACGAATTTGACGACGGAGACGCCGACAACGTCCCCGACGGCACTGACAATTGCCCCTTGGCACCGAACCCCGATCAAGCCGATCGGGACGGCGACGGTCGCGGTGACGTCTGCGACAACTGCGCGACCGTCGCCAACTTTGACCAGCTCGACACCGACAGCGACGGCGTCGGCGACGCGTGCAACGAGGTCATCGACAACGGAGTGGACAGCGACGAGGACGGCGTCGTGGACCTGGCCGACAACTGCCTGAACATCCCCAACCCGGACCAGCAAGACACCGACGGCGACGGCCGCGGTGACGCGTGCGACAACTGCATTGAGGTCGCCAACTTCGACCAGCTCGACACCAACCAGGACGGGCGGGGCGACGCCTGCACCGACCAGAACGTGACCGATTCCGACGACGACGGACGTGTCGACGCCGCCGACAATTGCCCGTTCGTTCCCAACCCCGACCAGGAGGACGCCGACGGCGACGGACGTGGAGACGTCTGCGACAACTGTCCGGGCGCCGCGAATTTTGACCAGGCCGACGCCGACGTGGATGGCATGGGCGACGCTTGTGAGGGCGAAGTCAACCCGCAAGACCCGCCGCGATCGAGAGACGAGCTTTGGGAGCAGTACGGCGACGACCCCAACGCCGACACCGAGTGCAACGACGGCATCGACAACGACGGGGACGGGCTCATCGACCAGAACGACCCCGGCTGCGTCAGCCCGTGCGACATCAGCGAAGCCGCGGACATCTTTGGCAACAGGCCGACCTGCCTGCCCGGCGACAACGCCTGCATCAACTCGAACAACCCGCGCTGCTTCGTCGAGTGCTTCTTCGACGGCGACAGCGGTACCGGCAACGACGACGAGTGCGACCCGCCGCCCGGCTGCGACTGCTACGGCTGCTGCGGCGGCATCAGCCTGATCACGAGCGAGCCGTGCGTGCCCGACTATGGCTGCTACGACTACGGCTGCGGCGACTGCAACGAGCTGCGCGACCCTGGCTGCCGGGACGCCTGCATGCTGTGTCCCGAGCAGTGCGACGCCATCGACAACGACTGCGACGGCGACATCGACGAGGGCTGCCGCGAGAACTGCAACCCGGAGGCCGAGGTCTGCGACGAGATCGACAACGACTGCGACAACGTCATCGACGAAGGCTGCGGCAACTGCGAGCCCGAGGTCTGCGATGAGGTCGACAACGACTGCGACAACCTCATCGACGAGGGCTGCCCCGACTGCGGCGAAGAGGAGATCTGTGGCGACGGCATCGACAACGACTGCAACAGCCTGATCGACGACGGGTGCGACGACTGCGGCCTGGAGATCTGCAACGGCCTGGACGACGACTGCGACGGAGTCATCGACGAGGGCTGCCCCGTGTGTGAGCCCAGCGAAGAGCTGTGCAATGGGCGCGATGACGACTGCGACGGCGAGATCGACGAAGGCTGCGTGGAGTGCGAGCCGCTCCCCGAGGTCTGCGACGGGCGCGACAACGATTGTGACGGCGACATTGACGAGGGCTGCCCCACCTGCGAGCCCAGCATCGAGCTGTGCAACGGCATCGATGACGATTGCGATGGCCAGGTTGATGAAGGCTGCGTGGACTGCCTGCCGGAGCCTGAGATCTGCGACGGCGAGGACAACGACTGCGATGGCGAGGTGGACGAGGATTGCCCCGAGTGTGAGCCATCACCCGAGCTGTGCAACGGCATCGATGACGACTGTGACGGACGCGTGGACGAGGGCTGCGTGGACTGCCCCGGCGAGCCCGAGCGCTGCGACGGCATCGACAACGACTGCGACGGGCTCACCGACGAGGGCTGTTACGACTGCGTCGAAGAGGTCTGCGACGACGCGATCGACAACGACTGTGACGGACTCGTCGATGAAGATTGTGACTGCGAGCCCGTCCCGGAGATCTGCGACGACGACATCGACAACGACTGCGACGGACTCACCGACGAGGGCTGCGACGACCCCTGTCAGCCGTCACCCGAAGTCTGCGACGGGTTCGACAACGACTGCGATGGGCTGGTGGACGAGGGTTTTGACCGCGACGGCGACGGCGTCACCTCGTGCGACGGCGACTGCGACGACCGCAACCCGGACCGCCATCCGGGTCGCGAAGAGATCTGCAACCGCATCGACGACGACTGTGATGGGGAGATTGACGAGGGCGCCAACTGCGGCTGAGCCGATCCATCGACCCATCGACCCATCGACCCATTCACGCGCACCATTCAACGTTGTATCATTCGACAATCCGGGGGGGTTTTTGGAGGACCTGAGATGGTAAGGAACCTGACCGCGCTCGCACTCATCACGCTGCTCGCCGCCTGTGGAGATCCACTCCCCGAGGTGGGTGTCGCCGTAGATGTCCCAGGGGGGACTGGCGCCAGCACGCCCGCGAGAACCGTCCAGACCACGCAGGCTGCAGTGCGCGAAGCAGCATCGCGCACGTACATCCATGGCATGACCCGGCAGATCGCCGAACGCGAGGTCGGACGCGCCGGCGTCCCGACGCTCTTGCAGCTGCTCGACGACCCCGGTTTCGAGCGGCGCGACAATGTCGTGGCCATGCTCGGATTCCTTGTGGAAGACGCTGAGGTCGAGGCGCTCGTGCAGCAGCTGCGCGCCCCGAAGGGCGACCTGACCCGTCCAGAAGACATGCGCGCCGTCCTCCTCGTCCCCCAGGTGCTCGGTCACGCCGCCGTGCGCGGCAACGATCGTGCCCTCGAGATCCTCATGGAGCTCACCGCGGACACGCCGAGCCCTCTGCTGTCGGCCGCCACCGCCAACCACCCCAACCCCTCCGCGCTGCGGGCTGACCTGCTGGAGATGGCGGTCCTGGGCCTGGCGCACAGCGAGCGTCCCGAGGCCAAGCTGCGGCTCGACGACATCGCCGCCACCAAGGTGCGCCCCGCGCACACCAACCTCGGCCGGCGCGCGGTGGAGGTCCGCAAGCAGACCGAGCAGCCCAACGCGGGTCTGACTGGCCTCGACGCGCAGCCCGACACGGTCACGCCGCCCCCTGTGGCCGACTCGCAAACCCGCGTCCACGACTCGCCCATGACCTACGCGAACCACCCAGACGTCGCGTCGCCCATGACCGACGCGCGGCTCGACACCGTGCTCGACAACGCCAACCTGCGTGCGGGTCGCGCCGATTTCGACATCGACATCGCGTGCTGCATCTCCGCCACCCGCTCGGGCACCGCGCAGACGTTCGGCAACAGCGGCGATGGACTGGATACCATCAGCACGGACGCCGAGCTCAGGAGCGTCCTCAACGACTCTGCCGGCCGTATGAAGGTCGTCACCAACATCAGCTGGTGCGGCGGTTCCGGAACCAACATCATCGGTTGTGCATGGGTCGGCGGAAACGGCGGCGCCGTGGTGCGGATGAGCACCGTGACCAATGAGGCCATCCTCTGGATTCACGAGTACGGCCACAACGTAGGCCTGAATCACGCCAACGACAGCCGCTTCCTCATGTACGGAAGTGTCACGGGCAACAACAACGGCATGTCGCAATCCGACTGCAACCAATACCACGCGCCTGCGTCGGGTGCGCAACAGAGCGTCGTTGACAATGGAGCCTGCACCGACGTCGACGGTGACGACGTGCACGACGTGCTCGACAACTGCCCGAGCGTCAACAACACGGACCAGCTCGACGCCAACGCGAATGGCGTCGGCGACGCCTGTGAGGGCGGCGAGTGTGGCAACGGCGTCCTCGAGCCCGGCGAGGACTGCGACGGCGGCGATCTCGGCGGCGCGGCCTGCTCGGACAACGGCTGCTCCAGTGGCACGCCGACCTGCACGGTGGATTGCACCATTGACTACGGCTCCTGCGGCGGCTGCCCGGTCTGCGACAACAACGGCACGTGTGACGCCGGCGAGAACTGCAACGGCTGCCCCAATGACTGCCCGAGCGGCGGGGGCGCGTCCTGCGGCAATGGCATCTGCGAGGCCGGCAACGGCGAGGACTGCTTGAGCTGCGCCGCCGACTGCCGCGGCAAGCAGAACGGCCGCCCCGGCGGCCGCTACTGCTGTGGCGACGGGGCCGGTGAGAACCCGCTGTCTTGCGGAAACAGCACCTGCACCAACGGAGATTGGGCCTGCACCGACACCCCGGCGTTCCCCAGCTGCTGCGGCGACGGCAGCTGCACCGGGGCCGAGGACGGCTTCTCCTGCGCCTTGGACTGCGGCGCTCCGCCCGCCTGCGGCGACGGCACCTGCAATGGCAACGAGACCATCTGCACCTGCTCGGCAGACTGTGGCACGCCGCCGGGAAGCGAGACCTCGTGCACCAACGGCACCGACGACGACTGCGACTCCGCCGTGGACTGCAACGACTCCGACTGCAGCGCCACCCCGGCCTGCAGCTGCGGCCAGGCAGGTACCAGCTGCACCGACGCCAGCGACTGCTGCTCGAACAGCTGCAAGGGCAAGCGCGGCGCCAAGACCTGCAAGTGACCCCGTTCCTCCCACCCCGCGATAGCGCCGGCCGCCCGCCGGCCTATCGCTGACCCAACGCCATCACAATTCCCTGGACCCGCGCCTGCATCGCGGGCAGCTTCTTCACGTCCGTGATCGTGCCGGGGCCGGTCCATCGAATCTCGTCGTCGTTCATCACGACCGAGTCGGCGGCCTTGGCGAGCTCCACGAGCGCCCGTTGCACCGGATCGGTGAGGATGGCCTCGACCTCTGGGTCTGAATCGGGAGTGACCTTGAAACAGCTTCGGAAGGTGCCGCCGCGCTCGTAGGGGTGTGTCTCAACGGTGAACTTCGCCGGCAGGCCCTGGGGCAAGCGGATTTTGGCCTCGAGCTCGGGTGGCTCGGCCAGGATTACACTGATCTCAGTGTGCAGATCGCGCAGCAGCCCGGACGCGACCGACCGGTTGTCCAGATGGCTGCTCAGGCGCAGGCCGTGGGCCTCGGCGAACTTGCCGAGCACGTCCTTCGGGGCGGATTTGCCGCGGTTCCAGAAGTAGAAGATCGCGGCTCCGGAGATCCCAAAGCCAATGATCATTCCGATGATGGTTCCGATGATGATCGGGGTCTGACTGCTCATGGGCTAAGCAATACGCGCCGCGCCGGGACCACGCAATGGGTCCCGGCTGGCGCGCGCCGCGGCGTCACCGGGGTGCCCGGTTGGGTTGATCGGATGATCGGCGAGACAAATTGTTCGAGGACGAGGAGGATGGGCGCCGACGGGGTCCCGCCCCGTCAAGCTCGGCCGACGCTGGTATCGGGCAATTGGGCCGTCGAGGGCCGGTCAACACAAGCGGGCACCCCGGTCAGCGGCGCAGGATCAGACTGCGCATCCAGTGGATGGAGCCGGCTCGCGGGACGGAGCACAGCAGGCCCGTACCCTGGACGATCCCAAAGCGTCGCTCGGGTTGGACGCTCGGGTCAGCCCCAACGACCTCGTCGACGTCGCTGTCCACATCGCCGGTCCACGGATCTGGTCCCTCGTCCGTGTCACCTCGAAGCAGGTCGGTGTCCGGGGATCCCGTGTCTGGGCGCTCCAGGTCACCTGCGATGTCCAGATCGGTCTCCGGTCGCGGCTCGCGGACATCCGGCTCGTCCGGGTCGCAGGCAGTGCCGAGCCCATCGCGGTCCCGATCCAGCTGATCGGGGTCTGGGACCAGCGGGCAGACATCGTCGCCGTCGGCGATGCCGTCGTTGTCGTCGTCGTCGTCGCACACGTCACCCAGTCCATCGCCGTCGTTGTCTCCCTGCGCGGCGTTCGGGTCACGCGGGCAGTTGTCCACGGTATCGATCACACCGTCCGCGTCGTCGTCATCGTCGCAGACATCGCCCACACCATCCGCGTCCAGATCCTGTTGCTGGACGTTCTGGATGCGAGGGCAGTTGTCCACGTCATTGGGGACGCCGTCGCCGTCGAAGTCGGTGTCGGACCGGGGCAGGTCGGGGCGCCCCGGCTCGTCGGGCTCAAGCGGGTTGCTCGGGTCCGTCTCGCGCGGTCCTTCCGGGCGCGGCTCCTCGGGGCGAGGACCGGGGTCCACGCACTCTTCGCCGAACGCGTCCGGGCACGCGTCGTCTTCATTGGGCAGCTCGTCCCCGTCGCGGTCGCTGTCGCAGACATCGCCAATTCCATCGTCGTCCAGGTCTGCCTGGTCGCCGTTCGGCGTCACCGGACAATTGTCTGCGTTGTTGACGATGCCGTCGCCATCCCAATCCAGGTCGCAGAGGTCACCACGACCATCTTCGTCCTGGTCGATCTGGTTGCGGTTGGGCGTCACGGGGCAGTTGTCGTCGTCGTTGATGACATCGTCCCCATCCACGTCCCCGTCACACGCGTCGCCCTCACCGTCGTTGTCGAGGTCGGCCTGGCCCACGTTGGGCTCCAGCGGGCAATTGTCCGCGTCGTTCTCAATCGTGTCACCGTCCCAGTCCAGGTCGCATGCGTCGCCGTGTCCGTCGAGGTCGGAGTCGATCTGATCCGGGTTTGCGAGGTACGGGCAATTGTCGACGTCGTTGTCCCGGCCATCCGCGTCCACATCGTCGTCGCACCGGTCGCCAAACCCGTCTTCGTCGAGGTCCAATTGCTGCGGGTTGGGCACGCGCACACAGTTGTCGGCGTCGTTCTCGACCCCGTCACCATCCACGTCCGCGTCACAGTCATCGCCCGTCCGGTCGTCGTCCAGGTCGAGCTGGTCGGGATTGCGCACCACGGGACAATTGTCCGCTACGTTGGGAATCCCATCGCCGTCCCAGTCCGAATCGCACGCGTCGCCCGCGCCGTCGATGTCCAGATCCGCCTGGTCGCGGTTGGGTACCAGCGGACAATTGTCCACGTCGTTCTCGATGGAATCGCCATCCCAGTCCGCGTCACAGGCGTCGCCGTGCCCATCCAGGTCGGAGTCCAGCTGAAGCGGGTTCGGGTGGTTGGGGCAATTGTCGTCCACATTGTTGCGGTTGTCCCCGTCAATGTCGTCGTCGCAGCGGTCACCTAAGGTGTCGTCGTCCAGATCCAGCTGCTCCGGGTTGTGTACCCGCACGCAGTTGTCGTCGTCGTTCTCGACGCCGTCCCCGTCAATGTCGGGGTCGCAGCGGTCGCCAAAACCGTCCGCGTCCAGATCCCGCTGGTCGGCGTTGGGTGTGACCGGGCAGTTGTCCTGCGCGTTCGGGCGCTGGTCCCCATCCACATCCCCGTCACAGGCGTCCCCGACCCCGTCCATGTCCAGGTCTCCCTGCTCGGGGTCCGCCACCCACACACAGAGGTCCACCTGGTCCGGAACGCCGTCGTTGTCGTCGTCAGGATCGCAAAGGTCGCCCGTGCCGTCTTCGTCGTTGTCGGCCTGGTCCGGGTCCGCGATGAGGGGGCAGACGTCCATCCCGTTCTCGATGCGGTCCCCATCAATGTCGTCGTCGCAGGCATCACCAAATCCGTCAGCATCCACATCGGATTGCTCCGGATCCGCGATGTCGGGGCAGCGGTCGACCTCGTCGGGAACGCCGTCGCCATCGCGGTCGTCCTCACACGCGTCGCCGCGCCCGTCCTGGTCCAGATCCTCTTGCTCAGGGTTGTACACTCGGGGACACACGTCGACGTCGTTGTCCACGCCGTCCCCATCCAGATCGGGGTCACAGGCGTCGCCCACGCCATCCTGGTCCATGTCCTGCTGCTGCGGGTCCGGTGTCCGGGGGCAGACATCTACGTCGTCGTCCGCCCCGTCCCCGTCATCGTCATCGTCGCAGGCATCGCCCAGTCCGTCGTTGTCCAGGTCTTCCTGATCCGGGTCCGCCACCGTCCGACACACGTCCTCGTCGTCGTCGATCCCATCGTCGTCGTCGTCGTCGTCGCACGCGTCGCCCAATCCATCGAGATCCGTGTCGATCTGGTTCGGGTCCGGGATGTCGATGCAGAGATCAAACTGGTCGTTGATCCCGTCGCCGTCGTCATCCTCATCACAGGCGTCGCCATCGCCATCCAGGTCAGTGTCAACCTGAAGTGGGTCAGCAACCAAGATACAGACGTCGATCTGATCGGGAATCCCGTCGTTGTCATCGTCGATGTCGCACGCGTCGCCCTCGCCGTCGTCGTCCGTGTCCAGCTGGTTTGGATTGGGTGTGATCGGACAGTTGTCGTCCAGGTCGTTGTGCCCGTCATTGTCGACGTCCAGAAGCTCACCGCCCGCGGTGAACTCCGCGAGATTGGCTACGGCCTCGTAGGCCTGGTCCATGGGTTCCTGCGCAAACTGGGTGTCCAGGAGCACCACCATGCGACCCACGCCAAGCTGCATCCGTGACTCCGACCACGCCGCAGCTGCCACACCGCCTGTACTCCCCACAACGAAGACGTCGCCCACTGCGGCACCTTCGATGCGACCCGACACCGCACCCGGCCAACGGGTCAGAATGTTTGGTGAAATCGCCAGACCGTCGGGGGCCAAGGGCTCCACGAGGTGCGGGGGCAAGGTGGGAACGGCCGTCAGTGTGACAGGGTCCACCAGTACTGAAACGCTGATCCCCTCAATCGAGGGGTTGAACAGTGGGGTGCCTACCGATCCGGTCAGGACTACGCCCGCTCCGGCACCCATCGCCGCCTCGAGCCGCGACGATTCGTCGTCGCTAAGAGCAGAATCCGCCCCAACATGCCAGATGGCATCAAATCCAGAGACCGTCTCGGGGACCTGCTCCGCGGTCTCCACATCGTGTCCGGCGGCGAGGAGTCCTTCCGAGACCGCCTCCATCTCCACCGCGTCATTGCCAAGAACAAGAAACGAATGTGCTTCACCGCGAACCGGTGCGCCGAGCGCCGACACGAGAACTACAACAAGGGTAGCCCCCAACCGTGCCTTCATACTGCATGCTTCCCTCCCCCCACAGGTGGTTAGTGCACACAACGTAAGTGGCCCACCTACATCTGTCTACCCGTAAACCGAGGTTTCTGTCGGGGTTGTGAAACGTAGGCCATCCGCCACACTGAACGAGTGAGTCATCTCACGCAGAGGAAGTCGGCGTACGCAGGACCACCGTCCGCGACGGGGTCGAGGTCCATCGGTCGTCAGCCGGACCGGCTGCTCAAGTGATCGACGAACGCCCGCACCTTGGCGGGAATGTGCGCGCTGGCCTGAAAGACCGCGTAGATGCCACCTTGGGGCGGTTTCCAGGAAGGCAGGACCTCCACAAGCGATCCCTCGGCGAGCTGCGGCGCCACCTGAAAGCGCGGAAGCAGCGTGATGCCGCCGCCCCGCAGCGCCAGCTGCAGAAGAAACGGTCCGTGGTTGCTCGCCACTCGCCCGGACAGTTGCACCCGCGTCTGCTCAGTCCCCTGCGTGAGCACCAGCCGCTGCGGGTCCCCCAATGGCGTGTACCCGATCCATTGGTGCTCAGGCAGTTCGCCCGGTTGCAGCGGCATCCCCTCCGCCGCCACATACCCAACGCTCGCTACCATTACGAGGTCCAGCGTGTGCAGTTTGCGGCAGGTGAGCGCTGAGTCGGTGAGTCGGCCCGCCCGGATGGCTACGTCAACACCGTCTTCGATCAGGTTGACCACAGTGTCGTCAAACCGCACGCGGGCCTGCACCGCGGGATTCTCGTCAAGAAACGCCGCGAGCCTCTCGGCCAGAAAGTACTCGGCCAGCCCAAAGGGCGCGGAGACGGACAGGACCCCGGTGGGACGCGATGACGCCCCAGCGAGCACCTGCCTGGCCCGCTCTGCCAGATGTGGCAGGCTCCGAACCTCCTCGAGCAAGGCCGCACCGGCGTCCGTCACCACAACCTTGCGGGTGGTGCGGTGCAGCAGCCGCGTCTCGTACCGTGCCTCCAGAGTGGCAATCTGATGGCTGACGGCGGCACGGGAGACCCCCATCTGGCGAGCTGCAGCGGCAAAACCACCGGCTTCCGCCACCAGCGCAAACGTGGCCAACCGCTGGAGATCGTCAATCATTGATTGACAGTAAGGTGAATAATGGCTGGATTGTCAATGCATCCGCTGCGCCGTACCTTCGGCCCATGAAAACGATTACACACGAACTTCTTCTCGCAGCTGACAACAACACCGTCTTTCAGGCCGTCGCCACCGGCGATGGAATTCGCGCCTGGTGGGCCAAAGACGCCGACACGGGGGCGTCAGTTGGGGACCTG
>CALBXO010000616.1 GCA_937890335.1 uncultured Pseudomonadota bacterium
CGCGGCAACGACACAATGACAGGACCGTCGGGCACAAAGTCCTTCTTGTGGAGGACGATGCGTTCAACCCCCTCCCTGCTGGTCGCCCTGGCGTCTGGGTACGTCTCCATCTCGAGCTTGCCGGTCTCCCAGGCCTGAAGTGCAAAGTCGAAGCGCCCAAACGCTACGTCGTGGTCAACGCCCACAAGTTTGGGCAGCGCGTAGGTGTAGGTCGGCTCCACGCCAGGCAGCAGCTGCTCGTAGGTGAGAATGACCGTCTTGGTGCCGTGGGCAGGGATGGGGAAAATGCGCGTGCGGAACCGGTTGCCGCCCTCCCACTCGAGCAGCGCCGGGTCCTTCATCTTCGCGACGATGCCCTCGTAGATCTGGCGTGCGCGCTTCTTCTCGTGAAGCTCGCCCTCCATCATCTTGCCTTCGACGTCCATCGCCAACCGGCTGACCGAGGCGCCGTCCGGCAGCGTAAAGCGGTATTCTCCCTCGCTGCGCCGTGCCAGGTGGCTGCGAAAGACCTGCGTTACCTCGGTGCGGGCCATGCGCCCGACGATCTCAACCCGGACGGAGGTCTTCTCGATGGAGAGCGCCTGTGGGGTGTCGCCATTCTTCACGCTGAGCGTTCCGACGCTCGACGTGTCGAAGAAGTTGGAGGGCGAGTTCTGGGCAGCGGTGGTCGCGGGCAGCGACAGGAGGAGAGTGGCGGTGATGAGCTGGACGTATCGCACTTGGGCCTCCGCGTGGGTTCCGGAGGTCAGACGCCCGCAAGGCGCGAAGGTTCCCGATTGGATATTTTTGTTGGTGGCAGCAGTTTTGCTGTTGCAAAACGTCGGCGCATGTCCTACATGTGGTCTAAGGTAATCAAAAGTCAGCCGGTGTGCCGAACCATCGGCAAACCATAGTCTCAACCCTGGGGGGGGTTTGGTGATCTCATGGCCCGCACACTCGTGCGCTCCGCGCCCCTCTGTCTCCTCTGCGTCGTCATCGTAAGCGTCCTCGGTTGTGGGGTTGAGCCCCTTGACGACGGCCTCCCTGCGGCGTCAGAGGTACGCCAGCAAGAGGTCGCTGCGACCCAACACAGTGGCCAGGCCACTGGCGCCTCCGTGGAGGTAGGGGCGCTCGCCCTTGTCATCTCGGAAACTGGACCCCTGCCGGCGGAAGGCGGGGCTCTTGATGCGTCGCTTCTCGATCCGAATGTGCCCGGTGTGCTCTCCGCAGCCATCGTGCGCGCTGCGACTGTCGGCGGTGGCGGCGATGTGGGCTCAGAGGCGTCCACGTCGGACCTGACGCTCACCGTTGGCGGTCACATCATCACCTCTGGGACGCTCTACTCGTTGGCGCAGACCAGCTGTGGCACGACGATCCCGTCGGCGTCGGCGTCATCGATTGTGGAGAACCTCACCGTGGATGGCGTAAACATCACGGTGACCGGGATGCCGAACCAGGTGATCGCGCTTCCCGTGGGCGCCATCATCTTGAACGCCCAGGCGACCAACACGGGCGCGACGAACGCAGACGCCTCGGCGACGGCGTTGCGGGTCCTGATCCCGGACATCGCCGACATCGCCATCGCGAGCTCCGACGCCGGCGTGACGTGCGTGTACCACGAGACCGCGTGCATTGACGGCGTGGACGACGACGGTGACGGCGACACCGACTGCGACGACTCGGACTGTCAGGATGCCCCGAACTGCCAACCCGAGACCGTGTGCGACGACGGCCTCGACAACGACGGCGACGGCCCCATCGACTGCGCGGACAGCGACTGCGCCGCGGCGCCCAACTGCAACCCGGAGACGGAGTGTGGCAATGGCATCGACGACGACAGCGATGGCGACATCGACTGTGATGACTCGGACTGCGCCGACAACGAGGCGTGCCTGCCGGACCCCTGCGACAAGCTGACCGGTGGTGGCTACATCGAGCCCAACGGCAGCAAGAAGAACTTTGGTGTGGCCGGCGGGTACAAGAATGGCGGCTATTGGGGCCACTTGAACTTCGTGGACACCGACGGCGATCTGAAGGTCAAAGGTCTGTCGGTGACCGGGTACGAGATCGTGGACGCGACCACCCGGCGCATCACAGGGACGGCGCGCATCAACAACTCGAGCACGGGCACCTATGTGGTGGTCGTCAGTGACAACGGCGAGCCCAACACGGCCGACACGTTCGACCTGACGCTGAGCACCGGGTACCAGACGGGCGCGAATGTCACGTCGGGCAACATCCAGCTCCACACGCAGTGCGGCAACGGAAAATGAGCGTCCCCGACCTCGTCTCCGCTGTGGGACGGGGTCGCGCGGGTCTGCGCCCGTGCGCTACTGCGCGGCTTTGAGCGCAGCCAGGGACTCTCGGTAGGGAGCCCGCGCGATGCCCTTCTCGGTGATGATGGCCGTCACCAGGTCGGCGGGCGTCACGTCAAAGGCCGGGTGCTGGACCTCGATCCCGTCCGGCGCCAACTTCCGGTTCCCCACAATCGTCACCTCGTCGCGGCTGCGCTGCTCGATGACAATCTGCTCACCGGTCTGTGTGTCGAGGTCCACGGTGCTCAGCGGGGCAGCCACATAGAACGGGATGCCGTGATGCTTGCAGAGGACCGCGAGCCCGTAGGTCCCGATCTTATTGGCCACGTCTCCGTTGGCGACCGTCCGGTCCGTGCCGACGACGACGAGGTCCACCTGCCCCTTCTGCATGAAATGGGCAGCCATGCTGTCCGTGATCAGCGTCACCGGGATGCCGTCCTTGTGCAGCTCCCAGGTCGTCAGGCGCGCGCCCTGGAGGTAGGGGCGCGTCTCGTCGGCAAACACCATCTTGACCTTGCCGTCGGCGTGGGCGGCGCGGATCACGCCGAGCGCGGTGCCGTACGCCCCCGTGGCCAGTCCTCCGGCGTTGCAATGGGTCAGGATTCGGGCTCCCCTGGGCACAAGTTCCGCGCCGAGGCGGCCCATGTCCATGCAGGCCTGCACGTCCTCCTCGTGGATCTCGACGGCCTCCTGAAAGTAGGCCTCCAGGAAGCTGTCGTCGCCCGGTTTGCCCGCGCGCTTCCACTCGGCCACGAATCTCTCCATGCGATCCAACGCCCAGAAGAGATTCACGGCGGTGGGCCGGGTGTCCGCGAGCCGCGCTTTGACCTCGGGAAGGTTCGACCAGGGGGCAGTGCCCGCGGCGTTCGCCTCACGCGCGCCCAGGAACATGCCGTACGCGGCTGAGATCCCAATCGCCGGGGCGCCGCGGATCACCATCGTCGTGATGGAGACGGCGATGCCTTCGTGGTCGTTGTAGGTGAGGTACTGCTCCTCCGCCGGGAGACGCAGCTGGTCGATCATGCGCACGTGGCCCGTGCGCCAGTCGCCGATCCACCAGATCGGCCGAACCTGGGTAGTCATCGTCATGGCGCGGCACTGTACAGCGGTTATCGGACGGTGGCGACCGTTGTCGCGCTGAACTCGCCGCAGTGCGCGGTGATCTCCGAGGAGCCGGTGCCGATGCCCACGGCGAAGCCCTTGAAGCCCAGCTCGTCGAAGATGAGGACGGTCTGGGGGGAGGAGCTCGACCACGTGCACAATTGGGTCACGTCACTGGTGGTGTTGTCCGGGTAGATGGCCGTCGCATAGAAATTCACCTGCGGCGGCTGGTTGTTCTGACGCCGCAAGATGGGGTTGACCGGCGAGATGACCACATGGGTCGGTTCGGCATCGCGCACCGTGACGGCGGCGCGCCCGGTGAAGCCGGCGAACTCTGCGGTGATCGTGGCCTCCCCCTCGCGCAGGGTGTTGGTGAGTCCCGGTCGGAACTGGAGCGCGGCGATGATGGACGCGTCCGTGCTGCCCCACGTGGCGTTCTGGGTCACGTCCTGCGTGGTGCCGTCGTCGTATTGGGCCAGCGCCGTGAACAGCTGGAACGCGTCCACCGGGAGGATCGCCGACGGGGGTGAGATGCTCATGCCGATCACGTTGCGCTGGACGACCACGACGCGCAGGGACTCGCGCACGCCGTCGATCTCGGCCGAGATTGTGGCCTCGCCCGGGGACACACCGGTGACGATACCGGGAGGCGCGGGGATGTTGGAGACCGTGAACACGTCCGGATTGTCCGACGTCCAGAGGACCTCGGCGGTGAGGTTCTGTTGCACCTGGCGGTTGGAGTAGACGCCCACTGCGAACAGCTGCTGCGACGTGCCCGGGGAGAGCTCCACGCGCTCCGGGAACAGGCGCAGCTGCTCGAGCTCGGCGTCGGAGACGCGCACGTTGACCTGACCGGTCTGGCCTCCAAACGCGGCCGTGATGGTCGCCTGGCCAGGCTCGATGCCCGCGACCCGACCGCGGGTGCCGTCCGCGTTGCTGACCTGGGCGACGGCGGACCGGTTGCTGGTCCACACGGCTTCCTGTGTGACGACCTGCGTGGAGCCGTTGGAGTAGGTGGCGAACGCGTTGAAGTTCTGCGAGCGCCCCGCGACGATCAGCCCCTGGCCCGGCAGTACGAAGACGGACGTGACGACCTCCTCGGTGACCTGCACGCGTCCCGTGTCCTCCAGGCCCTCAAAGCGCACGCGGATCTCTGCGTCACCAAGGGCCACACCGGTGACGGAGCCACGCGCGCCGGGCGCGTTGGAGACAGTGGCGATGGTGGGGGCGTCGCTGCTCCAGACGGCCTCCTCGGTCAGCCCGCGCAGGGAGTTGTCCGAGTAGACGCCAAAACAGGTCAGCGACACCTGATCGCCGGCGGGCACCGACGCGCGCGGCGGTTGGACCTGGATGGCGACGAGCTCGGCGTCGGTGACGGTCACTGCGACGCTGATGGACTGGTTTTCGAACCGCGCCGTGACGGTGCTGCGGCCTGGGCTGCGCCCAGTGACGACGCCCGCCTGGTCCTGGTTGCCGACGAGGGCGGCGTCGGCATTGCTCGTGCTCCAATTGGCCTGGAAGGTCAGGTTGCTTCGGGACGAATCGCTGTAGGTACCCACCAGGATCAATTGACGGGTGTTCCCCGCCGGCAGGGACAGCACCGCCGGCGTGACCGCGAGGCTCTCGAGCACCGCGGGTGTCACCGTGACGCGCGCGGTGGCGCTGACGCCGCCGTACGTCGCGCGAACCGTTGTGGTGCCGGCACTGATGGACTCGAGCCGGATTGTGTCCCCCACCTGACGGATCTCCGCGATTCTGGGATCTTCGCTGACCCAGACGGCCTCCGTCGTGACGTCAAAGGCGTCGTCATTGCTGAACACGGCGCTGGCGCGCAGGCGGACGTCGCCGCCGGCGGGCGTCACGATCACTGGCGGCGTGATCACGAGCTGAACGACCTGCGCCCCCGTCACCGTGACCGTGCCAGCACCGGTCTGTCCGTCCAGTGTCGCGGCGACCCGGACCGTTCCAGCAGACAGGCCTGCGATGCGGCCGGGCACACCGCGGGAGAAGGCCGCAATGTTCGTGTCCTCCGACGACCAGGTGACCTGCGCTGTGATGTCCAGCAGCTCTCCGTTGCTGAACTGCCCAAGGGCGCGCAGCTGGGTTTGGTCCTCCAGTGGGATGGTCACGGAGCGCGGCACGATCTCGATGCCCTCAAGTTCCGCCGCGATGACGTTGACCTCGCCGACGCCCCGAACGCCGTCGAGCTCCGCGGTGACCTGGCCGGACCCGGCCCCGACGCTCGTCACCAGCCCCGCGTCGTCGTCCTCGTTGCCCACCGTGAAAACGTTTGGAGCGCGACTGTCCCATTGGACGAGACCGGTCAGGTCCCGCGAGCTGCCGTTGTCGTACAGACCCAGCGCCCGAACGCGGCCGGCGAACCCGTCGGGGATGTCGATGCTGTCGGGTTGGATGGCGATGTCCACCAGGTTCTGCGTAGCCTCGCTGGCGATGAGAGTCGCCGCGGTCTCCTGGCCACCAAAGGCCGCGTATACCGTGAAGCGGCCGGCCTGGCGGGCGTCCGTGCGGAAGCGGCCGGGTGCCACAACTTCGGCCCCCGGGGCGTCGGCGTACCACTCAGCCTGTGCGGTCACGTCCTCCGTTGTGGCCTCCCCGACCCACAGCGCGCGGAACTGCGCCGCCTCGCCTGCGATGACCTCGGCGGAGCCTGGCGCGATCTGCAGAACGAATTCCTGGGGCGCGACGTCGGGCTCCGGCGGCGTGTCCGGCATGGGGCCGATGTCCGGGGGGGCGGTGTCGGGAAACGCGTCCGGGGCTGAGGTGTCGTTACCCGTGTCAGACTCGGCGGTGTCCAACTCGCCAAAATCCGCTCCGGCGTCGTCGTCGACGATGCCGCTGGCGGGGCCGGAGTAGTCGCGGCCGCACGCGCTCAGCGCGAGCGCCGCGATCAGGAGCAGAGGGAGGAGTGGCGGTCGTCTCATGTCGTTCCGAGGCCAGTGGTTTGTGAGGGCGAGCCGGTACTGGGGCTCAGACACGTGAAACTAGCCGGTCGTTAAGGCGTCTGCCACGTCTTGCGGACCTTTTGCGCGGCCATGAGGTATCCACCGGCCACAAACAGGGTCGCGGCGCGCTCCAACATTCTGTCGCGCTCGGTGTCCTCAAGGTCGTTTTCGCTGCGGGTCGCCCACCAGTACAGGGCACGGGCCTCGCCGTAGCGGTCCGCGGAACGGGCGGCGCGGCGGATGGCGATCTCGCAGAAGCGCGCGGCCTCCGGGTCGCCTCTGGTGCCAAGGACAAGTCCGCGGACGCCGTAGAGCGCGGGCACCAATGTGTCCAGCTGATCGTGCTGCACAATGGTGTGGGCCTGGTTCACCCAGTCGACCGCGCGGTCGGTGTCGTCGTGCGCAGCGGCGAGCTCGGCGCGACCCAGAAGCGCCTCGACCTGCTGCGCCCGGTTGTTGGAGGTCCGGGCCCGCTCGAGAGCGCTCACGAAGGCCGCGTCGGCCTCGTCGTGTTCATCCGCGGACGCGTGCAGCCGCGCCAGGCGCATCAGGCCCGACGCCTGCCGGCCGATATCGCCGGAGACTTCATGCGCCGCGAGCGCTTCCGTGAGCAGTGTCCGGGCTTCGCCGAGCTGGCCGCGTCGGCGCAGGAGCTCTGCCAGCTCCTGGTGGATGTAGGCGAGCACCGCGCTGCCGCCCGTGTCCGACGCGCGCGTTCTGGCGTCCTCGTAGAGGGCGATGGCGGCGTCGTGCGTGCCGCGATCCCGGAGTATCGACGCCAGTTCGCAGGTGACTTCGGCTGCCGCGATGCGGTCGCCGACGGTGTCGTGAATGCGGAGCGACTCGTGAAAGAGCACCTCTGCCTTGCCGAGGTTCCCGATCGCGCGCTGGAGTCTGGCGATCGCGGCCAGACACGCCGCCTCGGCCGGTCGGTCTCCGACGCGGCGGAGCATCCGAAGGGCGGCGCGGGCCAGTGGGCGCGCATCACCGGGGCGTCCCATCGCCATGTAGACGCGCGCCCGGTCGAGCATGACGCGCGCCTCGCCACGCGTGTTGCCGAGCTCCCGATGGATGTCGAGCGCGTCCTCAAGCAGGTCCAGCGCCTTGTCGTTGTCCGCTCGGAGGCGGTGGAGTGCCGCCATGTGCTGCATCGTCCCGGCCTGTGCCGGCCGGTCGTCGAGCCAGCGCGACATCTCAAGTGTGTGGACGTAGTAGCTCAGGGCGTCGTCCCACTGTCCCTTGAGGTGCCGACAGCGGGCCAATTGTTGGAGGACCATCGCCTCGCCGGCCTGGTCGGCGGTTTTCCGGTAGCTGATCCGCGCCGCCTCCAGTGCGGCCTGTGCATCGTCTATGTGACCGGTCCGCAACAGGACGCGGCCCAGTCGAGCGCTCAGGTCACCGTCGTCCGGCGTCTCCTCAAGCAAGTCGCGCAGGACCTCCAGCGCCCGGTCGTGGTCCCCCTGCACCAGCAGCACATTGTCGACCAGCAGCAGCCAGGCGCGCCGCGCTCTGACGTCGTCGGTGGCCATGAGGTCGATGGCGCTGGCGATGCGTGCCTTGGCCAGGCTGTACGCATAGGCCTGCGCGGCAGCTTGTGCGCCGTCGAGCCAGGCGCCGACGGCCTCGTCCGCGTCGCCGGCCTGCTGCCAATGCCACCCGAGGTCCTCGCGCCAGGCATCGCGCGAGGTCAGGACCCGCGCCGCGCGCCGGTGCAGCGCCTTGCGCGCTTTGTCGTCCAGCCTGTCGTAAGCTGCCTGCCGGAACTTGTCGTGAACAAAGCGAACACGTCCGTCGGGCGTCTCGTCGAGGATGCCCTGGCGCACGAGCTCGGACAGGGCAAAGCCCCCACCCACCTCGGGGACCTCGGCCAGAATCTGCGGGAGCAGCTCCGGGTCCACCTCGCGCCCAACCACGGCGGCCGCCTCGCCCCAGCGCCAGACGCCGTCGTCGATCCGCGCCATGCGGCTGTCGACAAGCGCTTTCACCGACGCCGGGAGGCCCGCCTCCTGGAGCGCTTCGGACGTAGCGGCGCCGGCGACAACTTTCCAGGAGCCTGCTGCGTCACGGCGCAGGATCTTCTTGGCCACGGCCAGCTGGAGGTACTCGGCCACAAAGAAGGGGTTGCCCTCGGACTGCTCGGAGACGAACGAGAAGAGCCCCGCGGGCGGATGCTCCATGCCCAGCATCTCGGCCATCATGATCCCGATGTCCTCGGGCTGGAGCCGATCCAGGTCCAGGACATGGACGTCGTCCTGCGCGAGCAGCGCCGCAAGCTCGCCCTGCGCTTCCTCGGGGCGGTAGAGGCCCACGATGACCCAGCTGCGGTCCTGGGTGACGCCGGCAAGGTGCGACAGGAGGGATACGCTGAGTTCGTCCGCCCACTGCAGGTCGTCGAGCACCAGCAGGAGAGGACGTCCCATTGCGTGGGCGTCGAGCACGGCGACCACGGCGTCGAACAGTCGCTGTCGGGCCAGTTCCGCCGGTAGTGGCGCGGGCAGCGGAACCTCCGCCTGGCCCGGCAGGGTCGCCACGAAGGGCGCCAGGGGTGTCAGCAGCGGGCCTCGGTCGCCAAAGACAATGTCCGCCATGACCTGGCCCCCGGCGCGGCACTGGTCGACGATGTGGCGGAGCACGTCCAGAAACGCCGACAGTGGCGCTTGCCGCACGGGCGCCCCCTCCGCCTCCAGGTGGGCGCATTGGCCGGTGAAGGTCTGGACTTGCCTGGTCCTGCCCAACTTGACCAGCTCCGTGGCCACGGTCGTTTTGCCGACGCCGCTCTCGCCGCCCACAAGAACCACTGACCCCAAAGTGCGCGCGGAGGCGTCGTCGAGCTTGTGCTGGAGGGTGGCCAGCAGCGCCGCCCTGCCGGTGAAAGTAGGCTTGAAGAGGTACGGTCGCGGCCGGATGCCCGGCGGCGGCGGCCGGTGCACACCCAGCTCCTCGAGGACGTGAAGCACGACCTGCACATGCCCGGGGCGGTTGCGAGGTTCCTTCGCGAGCAGCTGGAGAATCAGCCGCTCCAGGGTTGGGGGGACGACAAAACCCAGCGCCGACGGCGGGCGCGGCGGGGTGGAGAGGTGGTGAACGAGCACCCTCGCGCCGAGGCTCTCCTGAAACGGCACGCGACCGGTGACGATCTCGAACAGCATGCAGCCGAGTGAGTAGAGGTCCGCGCGCGCGTCGAAGGGCAGGCGCTTGATTCGCTCGGGTGCGATGTAATCCACCGTACCTGCGGCGACGAGACCGGCGCTCTGGAGGGTCTCGAACTCCACACGGGACCCGACGCGGCTCGCGAGACCAAAGTCGGCCAGCACGAGCTGCCGTCCGTGCTGAGAGACGTAGATGTTCCCCGGTTTCAGGTCGCAGTGCACGACCCCTTCCCCGTGCAGGTACCCAAGTGTGTGGCAGAGATCCGCGGCCCAGGTCAGCCGCGCGCGCAGGTTGTCCTCAAGTGGGGTGCCGCTCGACCACGGCGCGAGCAGCGGCGCCGAGTGCTCCAATGCGGGCGCATCCATCGTGGGTGGTGGAAGCAGGCGAGGGGGCGGCAGAGCCTCCGTGGACGACGAGGCCGCGCGGGACGCCGACGTGCTGCGGCTCGGGCTGCTGGACTGAAGGTGAGCGCTCAGTGAGCGACCCGTGAGCAGGTCCATCGCGTACCAAGGGACCCCCGAGACGTTGCCGTGTTCGACGAGGTTGACGATGCCGGGGTGCGCCAGGTTGGACAGAGTGAGGATCTCGCGTCGCAACCGAGCCAGGTGGGACGCATCGACGTCCTCCTGGGTCTTGAGCGCGACACGCTCCTGTGTGTCCTCGTGCTCTGCGAGCCACACAACACTCATTCCGCCTCGACCGAGCTCCGCGACGAGTCGGTAGGGGCCTATCTGGTCGCCAGTCTTGGGGAACATGATGGATCAGAGACTGGCAGACTGCGCGGGAGCGTCAAGAACTGACACGTCACCGCCGACGCAGCCAGCCCGTCCAGGGGCTTGGGCGCGCCGTGTGGCACCCGCAGTCGCCGCCGGTTTCGCCGGAGGTCGATGCGTCAGGATCGTGGCTGCTGGTGTCGTCGCCGTCGACGTCGATGCCGACGTCTGGGCCCGGCTCGGGTGCGGGCTCAGGTGTGGGTTCGGGCGTTGGCTCCGGCTCTGGGTCCGGTCCGTCGGCCGTCCCGCGGAACTCTCCGTTGGCCACCTGGGCCAGCAGCCACCGATCGGGATCGAGGGTCACACCCTCGGGCGAGAACGCCACGGCGAAGGTTGCGGTGGCCTCCCGGCCCGACGGCGCAATCTCCACGCGCGCCGTGTCGTTTGCGCCTTCGAGCTCAAGTGTTATCGGGGTCGTGAACGTCGCCCAGTCCTCGGGTTGGGTCTGCCGCAGCTCCACGTCGAGCTCGCCATCGTCCCCGCGGTAGCGCCACGCGAGCTCGTACCGGGGCCAGCCCTTGCCATAGACCCACTCGTCGAAGAAGGCCACCAGGTCCACGCCGGACACGTCCTCGGCGACCTCTCGAAACGCCTCGGTTCCGGCGGAGTTCCAGCGGTACCGGTCGATCCACTCGACGAGGACCGCGTGGAAGACTTCGGGCCCCAACAGACCGCTGAGTGTGTGGAAGACCAGCGCGCCTTTGCGGTACGTCGTCACACCAAACAACACCTCTGGATCGTACAGCGGGAAGACGCCTTCGACACCTTCCGCGTTGGACCTGTAGCTGAGGGCGAGGCTCGTGGTGTAGTCCGCCAGGTCGCCGCCAGTGTGCTCGTGGTAGAGGGCCTCGTGGTAGGTGGCCAGCCCCTCGCTGAGCCATAGGTTTTCCCAACTGTCCACGGTGACCACGCCCTGGAACCAGGTGTGCGCCATCTCGTGGGCGATGACCTCGTCGTAGCGGTCTCCGGCCTGGATGATCTGGGAGCCGATGGAGACGCAGCTCGGCTGCTCCACCGCACCTCCGAGGTCAATCTCGTCAAACGCGACCTTGGGGAATGGGTAGTCTCCGTACCGGGCGGTGAACAGGGCGAGGGCGGCCGGCGCGTGCGCAAAGAGCGCTCGGCCGCCGCCCTCCCAGCTGCCGGGCAGCAGGTAGTACTCGTAGGGCACGCCGGCGTGCTCTTCGCGGATGACCTCGTAGCGTCCGAGCCCAAAGTGGATGAGGTAGGTGGCGACAGGGAAGTCGGCGAACCAGGTGGTGGTCGTTCGGTCACCCTCCACGTCGGTCTGCTCCAGCAGGCCGGGGGCGGCGGTGGTCCAGTCCGAGGGGCCGGTGACGTGGATGCGGACGGTGGCTTTGTCCCGCAGCACATCGTGACTCGGGAACCAATGGCGCGCGCCGTGGGTGACGTTGACGGTGAAGACCCGGTCGGCCCGGAACACCACACCCCAGGTGCCCCAGGGCTCGACGTAGTCCACAGGTGCGCCTGCGTAGTCGACGGACACCACGGTGCTCGCGCCGGCGTCGGGCGGTGCGACCGGGGTGATGTGCAGCGTCCCCTCGCGCCGCTCAAATGGCGCGGGCAGGCCGTCCACCGTGACCGAGTCGACGTCGTAGCCAACGAGGTCGAGCGTAATCGTGTCCGCTCCGTCGGCGAGCGCGGTGACGTGGGTTGTGGCGGTGATGTTCTCGCTGTCGAGATCGACGTCGACGTGGATCTCGTAGTGCTGGACGTCAAGCTCGGCTGCGGCGGGGGCGCACACCGCTGACACGAGCAGGAAAGCCGCAAGCCAGGCCCGCCTCACAGCAGCTCGTCGACGGTGACCTCGAAGGTCAGGGTCTCCTCGCCGCGCTCAATGCCCAGAGTGCGGGGGGACCCGCTTTCGCCGCGCAGCGCATCACGAATCTCCTCGAGCGACAGCGCATCCACGGGGGCGCCCTCCAGGGTGACGAGCACGTCTCCGACCAGGAGCCCAGCGTCCGAGGCGGTGGTCTCTTCGTAGACCATCTCCACGGTGACCGCCCCGGCGCGCCGCGTCAGCTCGACCCCAACCTTGGTCCACGCGAAGGCGAGCTCCTCGGGTTCAGTTCCGTCGCCCCAGAGCAGGAACCGCCGCGTGCCGCCCTCGGACATGCCGTGGACCAGGACCTGTCCGTCGATGCCCACGGCGAACCGGCGCCAGAAGCCCGCGCCGAGAAAGCCCTCGACGAAGACGCGGTTGGGCTCGAGCACGGCGCGCACGTGGTTGTCATCCGGAATCACGCCGACGACGAGGTTGCGGACGACCAGGTCGCCAAAACGCAGCTCGGGCATGCGGGTCAGGAACCCGGCGTCTTCCCCGAAGTTGGTCAGGAAGCGGAAGCCGTGGCGCTGGGGCAATGGCTCGTCCACGGGCTGCGCGTCGAAGATGGACTGGGTGATGACCGTCATACGCGACGATGTGTCCGCCAACAGAGGCGCTTCAACCCCGCCAAAGTCGGCCACCGCCACCGGGAAGAAGTTGGGCATCTCATGGCGAACCTCAAACGGCGCGATGCCGTCGTAGCCCGGGGGTGGGGGCGCGTCGTCGCCGGGAGGGATCTCCAGGAAGCGCACGGTGCGTCCCGGATAATCCACAAACGTAAACCGGTCGCTGAAGAAGAGCTGTCCGATGAGCCCGCCGATGTCCTGCCCCAGCCAGACCTCATCCGGTGTCATGTCACGCCCCTTGACCACGCGGGGTCCAAGCGCGGCGTCGCCGATGAGGACGTCCTCTTCGTGGAACAGGTCGTCGCCGATGGTGGCGGAGTCCACGAAGATTGTCTGCGAGAGGGTATCCAGCACAAAGAGCTCGGGTTCGAACTCCGCGATCCGGGCCTCGGTCAGGGGCAGGCCGTCTACGACGTACAGCGTCTGGGGCGCAGCCCCCTCCCAGGAGAAGGGCTCGGGCACGTCGGCTGTGTCGGGCATGTCCGCCGCGTCCGCGTCGGTTGCGTCGCCGTCCGACCCGTCGGTCGCGTCGGCGGTGTCGGACACATCTGGGTCGGTCGCGTCGCCGGCATCGGGCTCCCCGGCGGCGTCCATGGCGTCGTCCAGATCCGCACCGGTGTCGCGGGCATCGCTGCCCGCGTCGGCTGTGGCGGCGGGCCGGCTGTCGTCGGAGCAACCGGCGACGGCGAGGACCACAAGCAGCGGAAGGGTACGCAGGTAGGGGGTACGCAGGTGCATGGGGGCACTCTAGCGCGTGGCCTCGACCGTGTCACAATCGACGACCGCCGCGTCCTCAACCCTGGCAACTGCGGCGTCGAGGTCGTTGGCAAGTTCCGCGAAGGACTCACCGCGCAGCCGCACAAAACGTGCGACCTCGCGTCCATCAGCGGCCGAGGGCGGAACCTCCCGCGTGAACCCGGTGACCGCGTCGTGCGAGAGGGTGGCCCGCTGTTGCAGCAGTGCCACACGGATGCCCACGGGGAGCAGGAGCAAGGCGGACTCGAGGCTCTGGGCGCGGACGGCGTAGACCGCGTCAAAAATCTTGTCGCCGGTCGCGATGTCGCCCGCCTCGCCCGACGGGACGGCGAAGAACGAGGCGTCCTTCATGGGCGCCCGCAGCGGCGCCCTCCATTGTACGCGGGGGGGATCGAGTTGCACGGCGATTCGTACGCGGCGACCGTGCAGTGGCCCCTCCAACTCAAACTCGGTGTTGCTCGAGACCGTCCAGCGCATCTTGAGAATCCGCGCCGCGTCCGCCCACGCTTCCCGCGATTGGGTCGTCCCCATCAGCAGGTTGCCGGCGGCGTCGGGCGACGTGGAGAGATCAAAAACATTTGCCCCTGTCCACGTGCGGATGAGTTTGTAGCCCAGGCCTCCACCCACGGCGCCCAGGGTACCCATGATGATGCACAGCGGCAGGTAGGTATCCGGCACGGGGGCTACTCGAGGTGCTCGGCGCGAAGCCAATCGGCCAGGAGTCCTGCCACGGAGTAGATCCGCAGGCCCTCGCCGAGCTCCCGCGCACGCGGGTGCGTGTCGGTGCACGCCACGTCCGTGAACAACCCGCTGGCGTTGATCCGGGTGAGCGCGTCGCCGGGAAAGACGCCGTGTGTGACGAGGGCCGCGACGCTGCTGGCCCCCGCCTCGTGGTAGGCTGCGGCCGCCCCCATCAGGGAGGACCCGCTGCGAATCATGTCGTCGTAGAGCACCACCCGCCGGCCCTCTACGCTGGCGCTGACCGCGCTGACCTCGGTCTCGCTGTCGCCCAGGCGTCGTTTGAGCACAAACGCGGCCGGTACGCCCAGGTGGTTGGCCAGGTTCTGGACCCATTTGGCGCGCCCGGCGTCGGTGCACGCCAGCACAAAGTCGTCGCCGCCGAGGTCGCGGGCAGCCTGCAGGATTACGGGTCGCGCGTAGAGGTGGACCGCGCGGATGTGGTCCTCGAAGTAGTACGGAATGCCGGACGCATGCAGGTCCATCAGGACGACGCGGTTGCCGCCCAGCGCCGCGGGTATGGCGCTGAACAGGCGGGCGCGCGTCTTCGCGGTGACGACCTCGCCGGGCAACAGCGCCCGCTCCATCGTCTGGTACCCAAAAAACGGCATGACCAGAGTCAGCGTGCGCACGCGGTATTTCACCAGCGCACACGCCAGGTCGTAGATGCGCAGCGTGTCGACGTCGGAGATGGTTCCCCCGATGACGACCACGTCGCGCCCGGACACGTCGCAGTCGATCCGCTGGTAGCGCTCGCCGTCTGGAAACAGCCTGGTCTGGAGGCTGCCCGGATCAAACTCGCCCAATGCGCAGATGTGGTCGCCCAGGTAGGCGTAGCTCGGGGTGCTGAAGACGAGCGTGGAGGTCTTCACGTCAATTGGCCTTGGCCAGCTCCTCGTCGATGATCTTGGAGAAGTCCTCGACGGGGCGGGCGCCAATCACCTCACGACCATTGACGAAGAAGGTCGGCGTGCCGGTGGCGCCCGCGTCACGCGCTTCGTCCATGTCGGCCTCGATGTGCTTCTTATACTTCTGGGTCTTGAGGGCGTTTTTGAACTTGGCCATGTTGAGCCCGAGCTTCTCGGCGTACTTGTTGAGATCCCCGGGCTTGAGCGCCTGTTGGTTCTCAAAAAGCAGGTCATGGTACTCCCAGAACTTGCCCTGCTCTCCGGCGGCCAGGGATGCCTGCGCGGCGAGGTTGGCGTCCTCGTGGAAGTCCAGCGGCATGTGCATGAAGGCGACGCGAACGTCCTTCGGATACTTCTTGCGCAGCGCTTTCATGATGGGGATGGCCTTGGAGCAATACGGGCATTGGAAGTCGCTGAACTCGACGATCGTCACCTTCGCGTCGGCCGGACCGTCCACCGGGACCTCCGGGCGCAAGTTGATGTCGGCGGGGCCGGTGCGCTTGGGCGGCTGCTGGGGGTTGTTGGGGTCCTCGTAGACCGGCTCGTACGTCTCGGCGCCGCTCTTGATGATGGCGGCGTAGAGCTCCTCGCCGCGCAGACCGGTGTCCGTCAGGGGCTTGGCGCGCTCGATCGCGTCGTCTACGGCCTTCTTGAAGTAGTCCAGGTCCTTGGAGCCCTTGATGCGCACACCGTTGACGAAGAAGTGCGGCGTGCCAGAGGCGCCCACGGTGATGCCGAGGTTGTCGTCCGCCCGGATCTGCTCGTCGTACTTCTTGCTGGCGTAGTCAGCCTTCCATTTGGCCATGTCACAGCCGGCCGCTTTGGCGTGTTTTTCAAACTCGGCGTCGGTCAGCCCGCCCTGTTCGGCAAAGAGCAGGTCGTGGAACTGCCAGAACTTGCCCTGCTCCTGTGCGGCCATGGCGGCGCGCGCGGCGGGCTTGGCGCGCTCGTGAAAGCTCAGCGGGCGATGCTTGAACGCCAGGCGGACCTTGTCCTTGTACGCGGGGTCGGCCAGGAGCTGGTCGAGGGTCGGAAAGACCTTTGAGCAGAAGGGGCATTGGAACTCGCTGAACTCGACGATGGTGACGATCGCGTCCTTGGCGCCTTTGACCGGCGCCGTGCCCACCGGGACCTTGTAGACGACGGGGTCGCCGTTGCCCGGCGGTCTGCCGCCCTTGCGCGTCGGCGGCCCCTTGGCGACCACCGGCGGCTTGTAGTTGGCGGTGACCCGCGCGGCGTAGGTGCTGCCTCGGGCGTCTTTGAGCTCGGCGTCGATGATCTCCTTGAAGACCTCGATGGGTTTGTTGCCGGCCAGCTTGATGCCATTGATGAAGAACGTGGGTGCGCCGGTCGCCTCGAGCCGCTCAGCGTGGCCCAGATCGTCCTCCACCGCGGCCTCAAACGCCTTGTTGTCCATCTCGTCCTTGAACCGCTTCATGTCCAGGCCGACCGCCTGCGCGGCGGCGTCGAGGTCCGGGCGCGACAGCTTGGTCCAGTCGGCAAAGAGCTTGTCGTGGTACTGCCAGAACTTGCCCTGGGCGTGGGCGGCGATGGCGGCCTGCGCGGCGATGGGCGCGTTCTCGTGGAACGACAGGGGCCGGTGCCGGAATGCGATGCGCAGGTCGGCGCCGTACTGTTTCTCGAGCAGCCGCACCGTCTCCGCAGCACGCGCACAGAAGCCGCACTCAAATTCCGTGAACACAACCATCGTCACGGGCGCGTTCTCGCCACCACGCACTGGCGCGCCGCCGATTGGAATGGCCTTGGAGTCCACAAAGGAGTCGGGCACCTGTTGGGCCGTGGGGCCGGTGGCCGGCGTTGGGCTCACCTTCGGTCCCTCGGCCGTGGCCTCGGGAGTTGTCGCCGTGGGAGGCGGGTCCTCGCCGTCGGAGCCGAGCATGATGCCGAGCCCGAGGCCGGCGCCGAGGGTCACGAGGAACCCAGCGATCACAATTTCTTTCTTCATGGCGTCACCACACTCGCAAACGCCGCGACATAGGACAAGTAGTCCCGGGCCTGGAACTGTGTGTCCGCGCAGACCCCCGTGCGTGGGCGTGCTTGACTGTCACGGGCGGGGGACTCTATAAGCACCGGCTTGAATGAACGGGGTCTGAGCCCCAATCCCGAGGTAGTCCATGCCCCGCAATTATCTTTTCACGTCCGAGTCCGTGACCGAGGGTCACCCGGACAAGATGGCCGATCAGGTCTCTGACGCGGTCCTCGACGCGATCTTCACCCAGGATCCCGAGGCCAAGGTCGCTTGCGAGACCTTCCTCAACACCGGCTTTGCCATCCTGGGCGGCGAGGTCACGACGACGGCGGTAGTGGACTACCAGAAGATCGTGCGGGAGACGATCCGCGGGATCGGCTACGACGACTCGCGCAAAGGCTTTGACTGCGACACCTGTGCGGTGCTCGTCAGCCTGGACCAGCAATCCCCGGACATCGCACAGGGCGTGCGGCCGGAGCTTGGCGTTGTCGAGGAGCAGGGCGCGGGCGATCAGGGCATGATGTTTGGCTACGCGTGCAACGAGACCGACGTGCTCATGCCGATGCCGATCCACTACGCGCACCTGCTGACCCGCGCGCTGTCCAACGTGCGCAAGAATGGGACGCTCCCGTTCCTGCGCCCCGACGGCAAGAGCCAGGTGACGGTGCGCTATGAGGATGGCAAGCCGGTGGGCATCTCCGCGGTGGTCATCTCCAGCCAGCACAGCGAAGACGTGACGACCGCGGACCTGCGCGAGGCGATC
>CALBXO010000617.1 GCA_937890335.1 uncultured Pseudomonadota bacterium
AAGCCCCTGAGGGCCGCATGACCGGATCGCCTTCTCCGCCGAGGTCATCTAGGTGCAGGTGCCGTCGACACAGCTCCCGCCGTCGCAGTCGGCGTCCTGCCCGCAGGCCGCGCAGGCCGTGCATCGTCCGTCGTCTGCGTTGAGGCCGGCCTCCTCACAGCGGGCCTCGGAGTTGAGCACGGTGCAATGCGTGCGCGCCGGGTCCCGGCAGTCCAGGTCCACGATGCACTCGCAGGCGCCGTCCGGACAGGGGAGCACACAGGCTCCTGGGGCGACGCATTGCGCGGTGAGGCTGATGTCCGGGTCGTACCCGTTGTCCGCAAAGTACGCCGAGCACGTGGAGCGTCCACCGTCGGCCGCCGTCACGTCACAGCACACATCCGTCGAGCGGGCTGAGCCCGAGAGGAGCGCACCATCCGAGAAGCGATGGACCTCCTCGATGGGTTCATAGCAGCCGGCCAGGCCCAGCAGCAGGGCAAGAAACGACAGGCGGATCACCATCGGAACCCCACGCTGGCGTTGCCCACGCCGATCTGGAACCATGGTTCGTCGCCGTATACGTCGGAGATGTCTTCTGGGTTGTCCAGCAGATCCCAAGCGAACAACAAACCTGTGCCCAGCGCCAGGGCAGCGCCCAGCAGGTACGTCGTGTCCGCGAGTGCCATGGTCCGTTCGTAATCGTCCACGCGCTGGCGGTACTCGGCGCGGGTCTGCCCCCCAGGGGGAACGGCGTTTGCGTCGCCGGCGTCGCGGTTGGCCAGGAGGTTGAAAACGCCAGCGGTCACGAGCGTCCCCGCCGTGAGGGCGGCCCCGGTCCAGATCCACGGGCGCAGGGGGTGGGGCGAGGCGTCCTGTAGGAATCGCTCGGGCACCCGCGGGATCTCGACGTTCAGGGAGCGGGGGCTGGACAGAGGCAGGCTTCCGTCCAGCGTCCCCGACCTCCGCGGTCGTTGTCGTCCTCCTGAGGTCTCGGACACGGCGCTCTCCACGTGGGCAAACAGCTCGTCGAGTACCACTGCGCCATCGCCGTCTGCGTCGGCCTTCCCCGACAAACCTGAGACCAGATGGCAGGTGAAGATGCCCCCGGCATACGGGCGGCCGCCCAATTCACAGCTGGCCACCGACTCGCCAGCCAACTGGTCCGGCCCCGTCGCGCTGATGGCGCCCCAACCCGGCCGCGTGGCGAGCGTCTCCAGGTTGTTCACGACGCTGGTGGACCGCTCCAGGTTGACCGTCTTGGACTTGAACGCGCGATCGCCGGGAAACTGAATGCTGCCCGAGTGACACGCGTCCACCAGGAGCAGGAGGCTGCCCGCGCGTCCCGCGCGCCACGCGAGAAAATCGGGCAGCCGGGACATGGAGACCGCGGAGCCAACCAGGTTGTCCACATCCGTGTCGTGCACGAGGAGGAACGCCTCCTCTGGGCGTCCCGGTTCCGGGGCGCCGTGGCCGGCAAAGTAGATGATGATCTGGTCCTGGGGACACGCGTTGGCCAGAAAGCCGCCCAGCGCCCCCTCTACATTGGTTCGGGTGGCCTCGTCATTGAGCAGGAGCCGCAGCCGGTACGCATCGACGCCACCGCCCGAGGGGCTCGCAAGGTAGTGATAATAGGTCCAGGCGTCGTTGACGGCGCCGCCCAGGTCCGGGATGCGGTCGTCCGCGTAGAAGTTGATGCCAACGACGACCGCCCACGTCTTGGCGGGCGATGCGTCGGAGCAAGCCTGGACCGCGGCCGGCGGCGTGGCCGCGTTGCGGGTGTAGCGGGACGCTGACGGCGGCGCCGACGCACATCCCACCAGGACGGCGAGCCCCAGAATCGCGACCCCCAGCCCTTCGCGTAGGCGCAGCTCATGGCGTCAGCGTGTAGGTGGAGGGTTGACCGTCCGACCCGCGCACATGCACGGAGAAATAGCGCGCGTGGTAGGCCGGTGGGACGACAAAGGTGACCTGCTCGTCCGTGACACCGGACGCCGCGACCAAGGGGGCGCTCGCACCCACGGTTCTGATCTCAAGCTCCACGGGCCGGTCGGCCTGTACGTGGATCGCCACCGCGTCGCCCACAGCGAAGCCGCCGTCCAGCTGACCCCCCAGCAGGAACACGTCCCCATCGGCGTTGGTGGTCATCAGCCCGCCGAGTGTGTCCTCCAGGAGGCAGATCGCCTCGGGGTCCTCCGATTGGTCCACCTGCGCGGTGCACGCGGGGGCCGGCAGCGCGAAAGGATCGGCGGGAAACTGGTTGATGGTCAGGTCCAGGGTGTCCAGCGGCTCGGACACGCCGACACGCCAGGTGCCGGCCGCCGCTGAACCCTGGAACCGCGCCAGCGAACGGACGTTGCTGCCCGACCAGCGCAGCTGTCCTGGTGGGGCAAACGCCACCTCGCCGATGGGCGCGCGCACGGACACCTGTGCGAGCCCCGCGCTCGGCTCCAACGCCAGCCTGTCCACACGGCACGGGGCGTCTGGGAGCAGCGCAAAACTCGCCACCGCGCTGACCTCCTCGGCCGCCCATGTCGTGGCGTCGCACGTGGGCAGGCGCGACCGTTCGAACTTGGTGCCCTCCGTCGCGGCGAGCTTTCCAAACGCGATGCCCATCTCGTTGTCGTTGTGCACCACCCAAAGCGCGTCCAATCTGCCGTCGCGATCGACGTCGCCGACCTGCAGTGAGGCATTGGGCGAGCCCGCGAGGTGGATTCTCGCGGGCTCGGAGAAATGTCCGCCGCCCGCGTTGGTTGCCACGACCACCTCGTTGTACGACCCAAAGACGAGGTCCACGTCGCCGTCCCCCTCCAGGTCCACCGCGTGATAGCCGGTACCAAAGCTGTTGGCCGTGCCCTCGCGGGTGATGGAGACGCGCCCTGCAAACGTGCCGTCGCCCAGACCGGGCAGCCACACGGCCACGCCGGCCGCCGAGTCGTGGGTCAAGAGATCGACAAAGCCGTCACCGTCTACGTCGGCCAGCTCAGAGTCGTAGAATTGAAATCCAGGATCCACGCGTGGAACGCTGTTGTCCCAGGTGGGGCCCGGCTGGCCGAGCAACACCTTCCAGAGCGAGTTCTGGCCCTCGTCGTGCACAAAAATGTCCGCCAGGCCGTCGTTGTTGAGGTCCGCCACCTCGACGCCAAAGACATTTGGCAGCACCGAGTGGTTCTCGCGAAATTCGAAGTCGCCGGCGCCATCACCAAAGTACACGCGGACGGTTCCGCCCGACCGGACGATCAGGTCCAGGTTTGCGTCCCCATTGAGGTGTGCCAACACGGGCTGCGTGATCCCGGCGCCAAACCGGACCATCGGCTCGAAGGTCCCGTCGCCGACGCCAAAGAACAGGCCGAGGTCGCTGTCCGAGTAGTTCTCGACGACCACGTCCGGGACGTTGTCACTGTTGAGGTCGCCCACCTGAATGCGGAGCGACGAGGGGGTGCAGGGTGTGAGCGTCTCGGGACCAAATCGGCCCCCTCCGAGTCCGAGCCGAACCGCCAGCGATTGGCGGCCACGGTCGGTAGCGACGACGTCCAGGTGACCATCCCCGTTGAAGTCCGCCAGCTCGTAATAGAAGATGCTGACCCCGAGTGGTACCTGGCTGCGGGCGGGTACCAGCGCCGCGCCGGGGCTGCCCCAAAAGACGCGGGCGTCGTCCCGTGAGGCGGCGACGACGTCGGGGTTGCCGTCGCCGTCCAGATCGCCCACCCGCGCCTCGTACCGCGCGTTGCCAAGGCAGGTCTCCGGCTCGAAGTTACCGTCCCCTCGGCCACGGTCGTAACAGCCCCCCCTCACCACATCGATGTGTCCGTCCCCATCCAGGTCGAAGAGGCGCCCGGTTGGCGCGGTGCGGTCCACAAACCCGACCCCGCGCGCGGCGCCAAACAGGATCGCGCCCCCGCCGGCCAGGAGGTCGGCGTAGCCGTCACCGTTGATGTCGTGGCTGGTCAGGAAGTTGCCGGCAGGCACGCTGGTCCGCGGGCCCTCGACGAGAGTTCCTTCCTGGTTGAGGAAGACCACCACGTCACGGGTGCTCGCGTTGAGCACCGCCACGTCCGGCCAACCGTCGCCGTTTACATCTGCCGCCGTGACCGCCCGCGGGTTGTCGATGACCGGCAGCGTCTGTGCCAGGGTCAGGCCTCCGCCGCCGTCGTTGGACAAGAGCAGGAGCTCGTCGGCGGTCCCGCGCGTCAACAGGATGTCCAGGTCCCCGTCGCGGTCCACGTCCTCGGCGGCCATGTCGAATGCGGTGCCCGGAAGTGCGGTGGCCACTTCGTCCCCCAGCGTCCCGTCGCCGGCGCCAAACCGAACGACTAGAGTTGCGTCTGATGTGGTGGATGCGAGGTCGGGGATGTCGTCGCCGTTCAAATCCACAGCGACCGTGTCATAGGGTCGCGCCCCCATCCTCACGCGGGTCTCGGGACCAAACCGCCGGTCGCCGAGGTTTCGGTAGACGCCCAGGTCATAGAGGTTGTGCACGACCACATCGAGGCGACCATCGCGGTCGAGGTCCGCCAGGCTGATGTCGTCGGACTGCGCGTCGGTGGGCAGTCCGCGGTAGCCCGTGAAGGTCCCATCGCCGTTGTTGGTGTAGATCGAGGTGCCGGCGATGAGGTCGCGCAACCCGTCGCCATCGGCGTCGATGGTCTGTTTGACCAGGTCGGTGATGTTGAGGCGCACGTCGTATTTGAGCCGGCCAAGATCGGTGTCCCAGATGACGAGCCGGTTGATGTTTCCCATCCTCGCAAGCAGCGCGTCCTGCCCCATCCCATGCACGTCGCCGGCGGCGCGGGGGAGGCCGTCGCCCTCGGTGCTCAGGTACCGGTGACCCGTGAAATTGCCGTTTCCGTCATTGCCCCGGAACCAGAGCCCGCCGGGCAGTGGAAACTGATCGATGAGTTCCCTCTGGCCCGCCACCAGATCTGTGTCCCCGTCCCCGTCATAGTCGAGTGCAACTACGCCGCTGAGGCGGTCCGCGAACGAAGTGGGGGCGGAGGTGGTAAACGTCCCGTTGGCCTGTCCGTAGAACAGTTGGATGCCGGTCCCGTCGTACGAGACCACCGCCAGATCCGCGCGACCATTCCCGCTGAAATCTGCCATCGCGCTGGAGTCATAACTGCCCTCGACGATGGACGCAGCGGTGCCGGCGGTGAAGTTGTTGCCGGTGCTCAAGTAGGGGGTGACGCGCGAAGTCAGGATGTCGATGACGGCCAGGTCGGCGCGGCCGTCCCCATTGATGTCACCGGCCTCCAGCCTGGCTCGATCGGTTACGGTCACGGATCCGGACGCCGTAACTGCTCGCCCGCCGTCGAGCAGGCGCCAGTGCAGCTGGTCATCTTCGACCCAGGCCACGTCCAGATCCTGGTCGGCATCAAAATCGCCAACGGCCACGCTGTAGAACACCGTCGGGTTGTCCGGATCCCGCTGCGCCAGAATGAGGGTGCGGGGCAGGTGGCCAAGCCCGGACGAGATGTGGACCGTCACGCTTGCGGCGAGGGCGACGATGTCTTCGTTGCCGTCCCCGTCGAGGTCCGCCACGCGGATTGTGCTGGGAGTTCCGAGCGGATCGAACCGGTCGATGATGGGCTGCGCGTCGTACCGGCAGCCGGTGTGGGTCATGTTGACGCGGATGGGCCCCGCCGAGCCGGGCCCTACGAGCCCGTCGACCACCAGCAGGTAATTGCCCGCCGGGACCTCCACCTCGCCGTCCTCTGCGTCGTTGGCGGTCAGGGTGAGTCTTCCGCTGGTCTGGCAGTGGGCCTCGTTCCCGTTCTCATCCAGCAAGTAGAGAGCCAGGACGTGCCCCGCGTCGATGTCCACGTGCAATCGCTCGTCGCCCTGGAGCGCCAGATTGTACGCCACCTCCGGCGCACCCGCGCGTCAGGTCCTCGCGCGGTCGGGTGTCCAGCACCTGTCGGGCGATGCCGCAACCGACGGACAGGGGCGCGTCGATGCTGCCGCCCGAGCAGACAAAACCCAACCCGTCACCGTCGGCGTCCTCTTGGGCTGGGTTGTAGGAGGTCGGGCAGTTGTCCAGCCCGCCGACCCAGCCGTCGTTGTCCGCGTCCGCGTCACATACGTCGCCAAACTCGTCGCCATCCAGGTTGTCCTGGCCGGGGTTGAACGTGGTCGCGCAGTTGTCGAGCCTGTCAATGACGCCGTCGCCGTCCTCGTCGCTCTGCGCCAGGCGCTGCATGGGCGTCGCGTTCTGCGGGCTGTCCAGCGGCATCGCGTTGGCGACGAAGGCGTCGTCCTCGAAAATCACGGGCACATCGGGCGGCGAGATGAAGCCAATGCGGGAGAACGCCAGCGTGTGGGCCACCGGGAGTGCGTCAAAGACGAACCGGCCGTCCGGGTCGCTCAGCGTGGTGTCCACGAGGGCGCCGTTGCGGCGAAGGCGCACCACCACGTCCGCGTCCACATCCTCCCCTTGCAGGTCTACGTAGCCGACCATGGAGATCTGCCGCGGTTCCAGGCTCACCTCCATCTGGGCGGTCTCATTGGCCGTCAACTGGACGAGCCGGCTGACCTCCACATGGCCAGCCACGACAATCTCCACGCCGTACAGTCCCGGTCGCAGCTGCTCCTGGGTGAACCGGCCGTTCTGGCCGACCGTCAGAGGCTGGCGCACCTCGCCGACCAGCGTCACGTCCGCACTGGACAGGTCAAAGCCGTCCACCGGGGTGCGCAACAGGCCCGTCAGCGCCGCGCTCCGGTCCGCGGACAGCACCGCGAGGCCCTCCACATCAAATGCGGTCAGTGGCATGTCCAGCCGCTCAAACCGCTCCTGCACCGCGTCCCAGCCGATGGCCACGTCGCTGGCGGGAAGGTATCCGCTCCGGGTGAAGCTCAAGACCAGGTCGACGGGCGCGATCTGGAGGGCGAAGGCGCCGGATGTGTCGGTCAGGGTG
>CALBXO010000618.1 GCA_937890335.1 uncultured Pseudomonadota bacterium
ACATCGACAACGATGGCATCGGCGATCTTTGCGACGGCGACCGCGACGGAGACTTTGTCCCCGATCTGCTCGACAACTGCCCGGACACCCCGAACACCGACCAGGCCGACCTGGACAACGACGGTGCCGGCAACGTTTGCGACACCGATGACGACGCTGATGGCATCGTCGATGACGAGGACAACTGCCCCCGCGACGCCAATGAAGATCAGGCCGACCTGGACGAGGACGGGTTGGGCGACGTGTGCGATGTGGACGACGATGGCGATGGCGTCATCGACGACGTGGACAATTGTCCGGCTGTGCGCAACCCCCAGCAACTCGATAACGACGAGGACGGGTTGGGTGACGTGTGCGACGACGACGATGACAACGATGAGGTCCTCGACGTCGACGACAACTGCCAGTTTGTTGCGAACACCGATCAAGCGGATGCTGAGAGCGACGGCATCGGCGACGCGTGCGACAACGATGACGACGGCGACGGCGTAGTCAACGACGTGGACAATTGTCGATTCACGCCGAACCTGCTCCAGCTCGACAACGACGAGGACGGCGTGGGTGACGTGTGCGATGACGACGACGACAACGACGAAATCCTCGACGACGACGACAACTGCCCGCTTGACGCCAATGTCGACCAGGCCGACCTGGACGACGACGGCCAGGGCGACGCCTGCGACGAGGATGACGACAACGACGGCGTCCTGGATGTGGATGACAATTGCCCTGTGGACGCCAATCCGCAGCAGCAAGACCTGGACGACGACGGCTTGGGCAATGCCTGTGACGACGACGACGACGCCGACGGCGTGTCGGATGGCGATGACAACTGCGTCCAGACCCCCAATGCCGATCAGGCTGACCTGGACGACGACGGCTTCGGCGATGTCTGTGACCCAGACATCGACGGGGACACTGTGACCAACGACGAGGACAACTGCCCGCTGGACGCCAACGAAGACCAGGCTGATCTGGACGAAGATGGTGAAGGCGATGTTTGCGACGCGGACGACGATGGTGACGAGGTCGAGGACGACGAGGACAACTGTCCCCGCACGCCCAACGCCGACCAGCAAGACACCGACGAGGACGGCGTGGGAGACGCCTGCCAGGATGACGACGACAACGACGGCATCGTGGACGGCGACGACAACTGCCCCTTCGACGCGAACGTGGACCAGGCCGACAACGACGACGACGGCATGGGCGACGAGTGCGACGACGACGACGACAACGACGGCGTCATCGACGACGAGGACAACTGCCAGTTCACCATGAACGGTGACCAGGCCGACAACGACCGCGACCAGCTCGGTGACATCTGCGACGACGACGACGACGATGACACCATCAACGACACGGACGACAACTGTCAGTTCGTAGCCAACACCGACCAGGCCGACCTCGACGAGGATGGCGTGGGCGATGTGTGCGAGGGAGACCTGGACGGCGACACGATCCTCGACGAGGACGACAACTGCCCGGCGAACCCCAACACCGACCAGCTGGACACCGACCAGGACGGGTTTGGTGATGTCTGCGACGACGACGATGACGACGACGGGTTCGTGGACGACGCCGACAATTGCCGCCTGACGGTCAACGACCAGGCCGACAATGACGGCGACGGCATGGGCGATGTCTGCGACGACGACGACGACAACGACACCATCCTCGACGACGAGGACAACTGCCCGCTCGACGAGAACACCGACCAGGCCGACCTGGATGGCGACGAGCTCGGCGATGTCTGCGACGACGACGACGACCAGGACTCCATCCTGGACGAGGACGACAACTGCCCGACCATCGAGAATCCCAACCAGGAGGACAACGATGACGACGGCGACGGCGACGCCTGCGACGACGATGACGACAACGACGGCATCAACGACGTGGACGACAACTGTGTCCAGGTGGCCAACGAAGACCAGGCCGACGCCGATGGCGACGGTGAGGGAGACGCGTGTGACGAGGATGTGGACGGGGACACCATCGCCGATGGCGATGACAACTGCCCGCTGATTGCCAACACGGACCAGGCCGACAACGACAGCGACGGTCGGGGCGATGTCTGCGACGACGATGACGACAACGATGGCGTCAGCGACGACGACGACAACTGCCAGTTCGACGCCAACGCGGACCAGGTGGACCTCGATGCCGATGGCATCGGTGACGCCTGTGACGACGAGGTGCCGGTGGACGGTGACGAGGACGGCGTGATTGACGCCGACGACAACTGCCCGATGGAGGACAACGCCGACCAGGCAGATGAAGATGGCGACGGCATTGGCGACGCCTGCGACATGTGTCCGGATGCGGCCGGTACGGCCGAGTTCGAGGGTTGCCCCGAGGACGACACCACGGGTGTGGTCACCGGTACGGAGCTGGACGATTGTGACTGCTCCTCAGTCTCTCGCCCCGTGAACGCCACGCCGTTCGGCGTGCTCGGGTTGATGCTGGTCGGCGGCCTCGTGCTGCTGCGTCGGCGCCGCTAGAACCAGGGTCGCCACGGGTTCGCCCGTGGCAGTCTGACGGCGAGAGGGTCGGTCCATTGGGCCGGCCCTCTTGCTTTCTTGGCCGGGCTGCTGCCACGACGCCGCGGCCACGTGTCCAACCTCTGAGACTCCCTGGTGGGCGCGGCAAAGTTCTTCGCGGGGCCATGACGCCGGCGCCGCCCGCCGCTCCACAGGGAGTTCGCGTTTGTTTCTATGGGCGACCCTGGTCCTCTGGCCGTGTGGCTGTCGATCCTGGTGTCAGCCGTTCGTCACTGCTACCAAAGAGCAACGACGATTGGAGGCCCCATGACCGATTCCGAATTCCGCGGCTTCAGCCGTGAGACCATCGCGTTCCTCTCCGGCCTGTCCGAGAACAACGACAAGGGCTGGTTCGAGGCCCATCGGGAGGACTACGACAACCACTACATTGCGCCTGCCAAGGCCTTCGTGTCGGCCTTTGGCGCCACGCTCAAGTCCATCTCACCGGCCATCCAGGCGGTGCCCAAGGTCAATGGCAGCATCTTCCGGATCAACCGGGATGTGCGGTTCTCCAAGGACAAGACGCCCTACAAGGACCACCTGGACCTGTGGTTCTGGGAGGGTGAGCGCAAGGGTTGGGACAAGCCAGGCTACTTCTTCCGGATGACCTCGACCCAGGTTCTGCTCGGAACAGGGATGCACAAGCTGGACAAGGCGCCCCTGGCCACGTTCCGTGAGCATGTGGCGGACGATGTGCGCGGCGGTGAGCTGGCGGCAATCATCGCCAAGTTGAAGGCGGATGGCTACGGCGTGGGCGGCTCGCACTACAAGCGCGTGCCTTCAGGGTATGCGGCGGATCACCCACGCGCCGAGCTCCTCAAGCACAATGGGTTCTTCGCGGAGACCACCGTTCCCATCCCGGAGGAGGCCTTCGGACCCGGCTTTGTGGATTGGTGCTACGAGCGCGCCGCGGCCATGGCACCGGTCCATCACTGGATGCGGGGCCTGACGGCCTGACGTAAGGGTCGGGCCGCTCTGCCGGTGGTTGCCTGCGGCGAGCTACGCGTCGGCGCGAAGAGCCTCGTAGGCAGGGATGTCCAGGAAGTGGCGGCCCGCCAGGTCCGCGTCCATGTCCGTGGCCCACGCGCTGGCTCTGGCCTCGGGACCGGCCTCGAGAAGGAGCAGCTCCGCGCCGCAGCCGCTGCCGTAGGAGAATGCGGCCAGCCGGGTGCCAGGGTCCACACCGCGCAGCGCCGACGCCACGGACACCCAGAGGCTCGCGGTGTAGCTGTTCCCGATCTCTCGGTTCCAGGTCATCGTCGGCGCCACCTTGGTGTCGAAGGTGTGCGTGGCGAGCTCTTCGGGCCAGCCGAGCTGTTCGCCCACGTGCAGGAATGCCTTCTTGACCATCTTGGGGAAGGGTACGTGAAAGCACAGCGCCGTGGTGGCCTCCAGGTTGAACGGCGCCTCGCTGTCCTCCGCCCAGGCGCGGAAGCAGCTCTCTGCGGCGCGTTTGTAGCAGTCGAGACTCAGCTTGCCCTGGACCCGAGGGAACGGCTCACCTGTGGGCCGCCAGAAGTCGAAGGCGGGCTCGCTGTAGGGGTAGGACGCCGGGATCACCCGCGCGACGCGGGGTTCACCGACAATCATCGCCACGGCGCCGGCGCCCTGGGTCGGCTCCCCGGGGTGTTCGGGCGCGTAGAGCGCGATGTCCGCGGCGATGACGAGCGCGACCTTGCCGCGCGCGGCGCCGCTCCCGATCCACTCGACGGCCTGCCGCAGGGCGAGGGTGCCGCCGTAGCAAGCGTGTTTGACCTCATAGGAGCGGACGTGCCCCTGGAGGCCAAGCCGGTCTGCGACCCAGGCGCTCAGCGGGCGACTCATGTCGAGCGCTGACTCAGTCCCTACGGCGATGAACCCAATCTGGTCCACGTCGCCACCCCAGTGGCGGATGGCGCGCTGTGCGGCCGTTGTAGCCAGGTCTACGGCCGTCGTTCCGGGGTCGGCCAGCGACATGGAGTCGCAGCCGAGGCCAAGGCGGTATTTGTCGGGGTTCGCGCCGCGGAGCGCGGCCAGCTCATCCAGACGAAGTGAGGTGGCGGGGATCGCGGTCCCGAGCGCGGTGATGCCCACATGGTGTGTCATGTTCACTCTCTCGTGAACACTTGCGCTGGTGCGTAACTCGCGGTGAATATGGAGTCAGTGGCGCATGTGTCCGTTGTTGTTCACGGGAGCATGCACAACTTTTCTCCGTGGGTAAAGTCGACCCGGTCGCAGCGGCTGCCCGCGGGTTGCCTGCCACCGACGGCCGCCTGGCGGCTCGGGCGCAGGCGGCGCGGTGCCGCCCGCGAACCCAGGCATGGCGCTGTGCTGGTGCCGCGTTCAAGACACCGCGCGAGGGCAGCTCAGGCGAACATGCCGCCCAGAGGCTCCACACCGGGTAGAAGATCCGACGCATCGATGTCCAGTGCGCTGAGCACACCGGCGACGAAGTTGGCGGAGCTTACGGGCTTGCCGTTCTCGTTGGGTTTGCCGTCAGGCATGTTGACCGGGACGGACTCGGCCAGCTCGTTGGTGGCGCCGACGGCTGCACCGCCCTTGACGCCCGCGCCGAACAGCAATGCGCTGGTGACGGGCCAGTGGTCTTTGCCGCGGTTCTCGTTGAGCTTCGGCGTGCGCGACATCTCGGAGATGACGACCACCACCGTGTTGTCGAGCATGCGCTCCTCTTCCAGGCGCCGCGCCAGCCCCGACAGCGCTGAGTAGAGGTGCTGGAGGTTGCGGGCCTGCTGCTCGTGGTTGTCGTTGTGCGTGTCCCACTCCGCGTCGTCCTCGACCAGGATGGCCTTGGACATGCCCTCCTTGAGGAAGCGGACGGCCAGGTCCATCTGTGCTCCAAGCTCCAGCTGGAAGGTGCGCTCGCCGAAGCCGGCGGCGAGCTTTTCAAGCTCGATGGCGCGCGGGCGTGCCGACAGGTAGTCCCGCAGCCGTTGGCCGCTGGCGCCATGGCCACGGGCGGCGAGGTCCCGTTCACCGCGGTCTGCGATGTAGGCCTCGATGAGGTTCCGCTCTGCGTCGTCGGGCACAAACGGACTGCGCGGCCGCCCGTTGGGGTCCGGGTACGCTCCGGCGGGGTCCAGCAATGTGACGAGCTGGCCGCTGATGCCAGTGCGCCCTGTGGTCCCGGCAAACGGGCCGGGGTAAGCGGTGTTGCCGAGGACCATGTACGGCACCGCGCGCTCGGAGCCCGCGCGGTTGCCGACCACGGCGCCGAGGTCCGGATTGGATGCGCTGTTGGTCCCGGTGAAGATGCGCTTGGTGCACTCCTCGTGGGCGATGCTGCGCACCTCGATGCCGCGGGCGATGCAGCTGATCTCTGCGTAGCTGCGGTAGAAGTCCAGCACCGCGGGCCGGTCGGTGTGTGTCAATACGGACAGGTCCCGGTAGACCTTCAGGTCGCCCGGTGCCGAATCGACCGTCTCCAGGTCCAGCTTCGGGTCCAGGTGGGCCGTCGCGTCCCAGCCGCCGGCGGCAAAGACGACAATGAGGTTCTTGCCCTCGCGCCCCTGGGCGGCGGCAATCTGATCAAACCAGGGGAGGCAGGTGCCCGCTGCTGCCGCGGCGCCACCCCACAGGAATCCTCTTCTCGAGATCTTCATTGGGTTCTCCGCGTCAGTAGTGGATGAAACGTGTGTCCTGGAACATCGCCGTGAGGACCGCTGCCCAGGCGCGCTTGCTGTCGCTGCCGTCGCGCACGGCGCGCCAGAGCGCGTACGTCTCATCGACGAGGGCGCCGTCGGGCTGGGCGAATTCGGAAAGCACCCGCAGGTGCAGACGGGCCAGGTGGCTGCGGACGTGTTCCTCGTCGCCGCTGCTGCAGTTCAGGTCGCCCAGGAGGCGCCGCGTCTCGGCGTCGCGGTCGCAGTCCTCCTCCACCACGTAGCCGGCCGCCTCGCGTGCCATCCCACGGTAGACGAGCGCGGATGTGGGGTTGGTCGTGTGCTCGCTGCGGGTCACGATGAAATCATCGCGGCCGCCGGCGACGACCTCAAACCCCCACAGATGGTCCTGCATCAGGTCGAATGTGCCGTACGGGCGGGTGACGCCGTACTCAGAGAAGATGGCGAAGTTGATCTTGGTGCTCCAGGTGAACCCAGTCAGGTCGTTCACTGCCCGGCTGAGCTGGCGCGGCGTCAACCGGCGCACCGCGTGCTCGGGTGCCCGGTGGCCGTCCTCGACCTTCAGGGTGCGGAACGCATCGCTCATGACCACGGCCTTGGCCAGGGTGCGCGCGTTGAGGCCGCTGGCGACAAAGGCTTTTTGCAGCTCCGCCTTGGTCTCGACAGGCACCTCATTGAGTTCAACCTGGGCGAAGTGCGCGTAGAACCGCGTCGCGGCGCAGAGCGAGAACCGCGGGTCTGCGGCGATGTGGCCACCCAGATCCGCCAGGGACTCGGACGTTTTGCCGAAGTAGCCGGTGCGCCCGTCCGTGAAGTACGGCTTGTGGACCCGCGCATACTCGGGCTTGTAGCTCAGCGACGGCTCCACGGGGTAGCCGGTGATGGCCTGGGAGGGCAGGTAGAAGTACTCGTACTCCCAGAAGTGCCCGGCCAGGGGGTCGAGCGTCTGGTGGCAGCTGGCGCACGCGGGGTTCTTGACCGCGTTCTTGACCGCCTCGGGCGACGAGAGATCCACGTTGCCATCGACACGCACGTCGTTGTCGAGGAAGTCGAAGCACAGCAGCGCCTTGGACACCTGGTTGGCGCGGGAGCGCTGGGCGTTGAGCGGGGTGGAGTAGTGGCGCGTCCAGACCATGGACTCGCTGAGCAATCCCGCGTGCACGCGCCCCTCTTGCGGCCAACGCGTCTCGACCCACTCGTTGCCGTCACCGTCGTAGTCCAGACCCCAGACCGTCGCCACGGGCCCATTGGCCACT
>CALBXO010000619.1 GCA_937890335.1 uncultured Pseudomonadota bacterium
CGCCCCACTCATCGTACCTCGAACACTGGATCGCTGTCCCCCGGCCTTCGCTGATCGGTCACCCCGGCGGCGGCTTGGTCGCCGAATCCGGCAGGACCTGCGCGCTCGCTCCCGGCTTGGCGGCCAGGCGGCTGGCGGCCGCGTCCTCCACCAACCAATTGGTCAGGATCAGGACCGCGCCGATGAACGACGCCAGCAAGAGGAACGCGCCGAGCGCGCCGATCACGATGGGTGACGCGGACGAAGGTCGCCTGCGCAGCAGCTCGGGCCGCAGCACGCGCCGCGTGGGGTCCGCCGAGCGGGACGTGGCCACCTGCGGGCCCGCTGGCTCCAGCGGGGCGCTGCTGGGTCTGGGAATCGTGACATCCATCGAGCGGTCGCGTCCCCCGGCCGGCACGGGTCTCGCCGCCTGCGTCGGTACGCTGATGGGCGATCGGACGTCGTCGGGGGCACCGTGCGTTAGCTCTGCGAGCAGCGCGTGGGCATCCTGGTGGCGACTCTTGGGGTCCAGCTCCAGGCCGCGCGCGACAATCGGGCCAAGAGGGCCCTCGCTGATCCACTCTGGAATGGTGTACTGGCCCTCGGTGTGGGCCACAATGGCGGCGAGCGGGTTCTCGGCCTGGATCACCTTCTTGCCCGACAGCATCTCCACCAGGACCATGCACAGCTGGTACACGTCCATCGCGGGCGAGATCTTCCGCTCCTGGATGTACTCCGGCGCCAGGTAGCCCATCGTACCCGCGGCCTGGTGCGTCTGGGTGAGGCGCGCGTGGTCAAAGCCCAGGTGCGCCAGGCCAAAGTCCAGCACGCGGAGGTTCTCGTCGGGGAGTCCGGGACTGGTCAGGAAGAGATTGGCGGGTTTGATGTCGCGGTGAACGATCCCAATTCTGTGTCCAACGCCTACCGCCTCAAGGACTCTGCACATCAGCGGCAGGGCGCGCTGCGGCGACAGTCCGCCGTGCCGGTCGATCTCGTGGGCCAGGTTGTGCCCCACCAGGCGCTCCATCACGATGAACGGGCGGGCCTGGGCCGTGCGTCCGAGGTCGAAGATGGTGACGACATTTGGGTGCGCGATCCGCGCAGCGGCCCTGGCCTCGCGCTCAAAGCGCTTGAGGCGCAGCTCGTAGCCGCGTTGATCTTCCTCGGCGTCGGGCCCGTCGCCGAGCAGGTGCATGACCTTGATCGCCACGGGCCGCTCGATCACCTTGTCAAAGGCCTCGTACACCGTGGCGAACCCACCGGAACCCATGATGCCCTGCACCTCGTACCTGTCCCGAAGGACGGTACCTACTTCCAGGCGTCGGCGTTGTGGGAACGGCGGTTGCGTCATACGAGGGCAGTCCGGTCACGGTTGCGCGTACTGTATCGGTATGACGCGCTCGTACCAAAAGTCTTCCGGCGCGTTGCGCGGCGTATGCACGGCCGACGAGGGACCCTCTGGGCCGTCTGCGTCGGCGCGGATTCAAAACCATGGGACGTCTGAAAATCGATCGTCGCCGTCCGCGGCTGGACCGTACGCGAGCGCCTCGTGGGCGTCACACGCCGGACGTGACGCGGAGTGCGCGGGGAGATTTGGCGCCGCCCCCGCCTGGTGTTGAGGGCATCGGCGCGGTCAGGTGCGGGATCCGACGGAGCTGTGTTGCCCCTTCCACGACTCGTCGACGAGCGCGGTCATATTGAGTTCTTGCGGGTCTTTGCGCGAGACATTCTCGAGCCGTAGCACGCCTCGGGGGCACACCTCTGCGCACAGCCCACAACCGACGCAGCTCGCGCGGGTGAAGCTGAAATTCGCCTGGGCGTAGGCGCGCACGTCGATGCCCATCTCGCAGTACTTCGAACACATCCCGCACGAGATGCACATGTCGCGCTTCACGCGAATGCGGTAGCGACCAAACTTCTGCATCAGCCCGATCATCGCGGCCATGGGGCACGCAAAGCGGCACCAGACGCGCGTCCCGCCGATGGGGTAGAGCGCGGTGCCCGCCATCCCGCAAAGCACGGTGACGACGACGAGCGCGTAGGCGGAGCGCACCCAGGTGATGACCGCGTAGGCGGTGGTCCCCTCCACCAGGTTGACCCCCGGCAGTGAGGGGACGATCCACATCGCGGTGGTCACCACCGACAGGGCGAGCACGGTGTGGATGCTGACCTTCTCGAACTTCCAGCTCCAGGAACTCTTGGTCGACAGGTGCCGCCACGGCTCGCCGAAAGTGTTCGCCAAACCACCGCAGCCGCACACCCAGGAACAATACCAACGCTTGCCAAACAGCACCGTCATCACGGGCACGAGCACCAGCGAGCCGGCAAATGTATAGAACACGAGCCAGCCGGGGTGGGACGCGATGTAGGACGGCTGGAAGTACTCGAATTTCAGAGGCCAGAAGTAGCTGAAATAATAGTCGGGTTGTTGGAAGAATTTGAGGATGTGCGGGATGGAGAACCCAAACGCCACCTGCACGAAGATGACGACGCTTGTACGGACGATCTGGTAGCGGTTGTGCCTGTACTTCCAGATGACCCAGCCGCCCCCTGTGCAGACGGCCACGCTGTAGAGAAACCCGTAGAGGGTCCACCGATCGACCAGGTTCTCCGGCAGGAAGAAGATGAGGGTCTTGGCCCATTGGTCCGGGCTGCTCGACGTGGTGCCCATCAGACCGTGGAACACGTTGGCGATGGGTTCCATCGCGCCGCCGCGGTACCCGTAGATGAGGATGTAGAAGATGGTCAGCGCGGCGAAGAGCAGCCACGCGGTGACGCCGCGGTTCTTGACGTCGTGCAGCAACCAGCCCGCTGCGTTTTGCCGTCTCATGGCCACTCCTTGTTCAACGGCATCGCCTGGACATCGTGTTTGTGAAGCGGCGCCCGACCGAACTCGACGTCGTATTGGGCGGACCGCAGGTTCTTCTCGACCCATTCGGCGCTGCGGCGCTCGTGAATCCAGCGCTCCAGGATCTCGTGGTTCCAGCGGGAGCCGAGCATATTGAAGCCGATGACCCGCTCACCGTCGTGCACGATGCGCTGGGACATGTATTTGCCGGGCAGCTTCCGGTAGAGCGTGGGCGCGTTGTCGGGCGCGTCCATGACGGACCCGACCGTTGTGTACTCCACCTCGAAGAACTTGCTCGAGTTGAAGAAGAGCGGCGGCGCGTACTCTGCAGCGTCGCCAAAAAGGTTGCCGCCGACCAGCGCGCCCTGGCGCTTGGCGCTGTACCAGATGAGCTCGGTGAGGGGGCGCTCCTGGCCAGGGTAGTGAATCTCCGCGCAATCACCGCAGGCGAACACGCCGGGAAGGTTCGTCTCCAGGGTTGGGCCCACCTTGATGCCGCGACCGAGCTCTGGTGCGTCGGCAAACGCCTTGATCCGTTCGACGTTGGGTTTGACGCCTGCCGCGATGCCCAGCATCTGGCACGGCAGCGTCTCCCCGGTGTTGGTGACCACGCCGCTGACGCGCCCGGCGGCGTCCACCTGGATCTGCGTCATCTCCTCCTCGAGCCGCACATCCACCCCGTGGTGGCGCATGTGCTCAGTGACGTAGTCCGCCTCCTCGCGACCGAGCGCCATGGGCCAGTAGTAGGGCTCGCGGATGAGAAACGTGGTCTTGACGCCGTGGTGGAGGAGGCACTCCACCAGCTCGATGCCGATCAGCCCACCGCCGACCACTACGGCCTGTTTTGACGTCTTGGTCAGGCGCTCGCAGTCGTCCAGGTCCTGCATGCTGACAAAGTGGACCTTGCCGTCCTTGATCTGGTCCGCGCCCTTCCACGGGAACATGTTGGGGCTCGCGCCCACGGCGAAGACCAGCTTGTCGTAGGGCAGGGTGGAGCCGCTGCCGAGCTTGACCGTGGACGCGCTGGCGTCCATGTCCACCACCCAATCCCGCACCAGATCGATGCGCTGTTTGCGGTAGACGGACCGCTCCATGGGCTCCAGGTCCCGACGGCTCATCAGGTCCATGTACGAGTACATGAGCGCTGTCCGGGAGAAGAAATAGTCGGTCTCGCCGCTGACGACGGTGATCCGGGCGTCGGCGTCGCGTTGTCTGGCGACCTGCGCGCAGGTGATACCCGCGACACCGTTGCCGATGATGACGATGTTCAAGTAGGCTCCTGTCTGCCGTGGAACACATCGATACTGCCCCGCGGCGGGCGCAGTGACAACTATGGACGCCATGCCGCTGGCCCGCACCCTCCCACCGCTGTGTCGCTCCTTCCTTGCAGCCCTCGTGCTGCTGACGCTGCTGCCCGGTTGCGGGGCCGGCTATGTGCTGCGGTCCGGGTATTACCAGATGGACCTGCTCGCCCACCGCGTCCCGGTGGAGGACGCGCTGCGCAGCCGCGACTTCACCGCGCGGGAGCGGGCGTCGTTCTACGTGATCCGGGACGCCAAGGCGTTTGGGCGCGAGATTGGTCTGTCGGGGACGGCGAACTACGACACCATCGCGCACGACTGGGACCACGCGATCTGGAATGTCTCGGCCAGCCACCCGGCGCGGTTCGAGAACAAGACCTGGAGTTTTCCCATCGTGGGGACGGTCCCGTACCTCGGGTTCTTCCGCGAGGACCAGGCCCGTGAGCTGGGGGCGGAGCTGGCGCACGAAGGCTACGACGTCTACGTGAGGACGGCCGGCACCTACTCGACCCTTGGGTGGTTTGAGGACCCCATCTTGCGTCCGATGTTGTCGTGGAGCCGCTATTGGCTGGCCAATGTGGTGCTGCATGAGATGACCCACGCCACGGTGTGGATTCCGGGGAGCGTCAATTTCAATGAGAGCTTCGCCAACTTCGTCGGTGACGTGGCCGCCTTCCGCTACCTGGAGTCGCGATTTGGACCGGACTCGCCCGAGTTTCAGCTGGCACAGGCGGATCTGGCGGACGGCGAGGAGTGGACGAGGCTGCTTCTTGGGCTCTATGGGGACCTGGAGAGGGTCTATGAGGACTCCGCGCTGGCGGTTGAGGAGAAGCTGGCTCGGAAGCGAGTGGTGCTGGGTACCCTGCTGGAGCGGGTGGACTCGTCAGCGATCCACGACAAAGCCGGGTACCGGGCTGTGGTGGCCCTGGGTCCGTGGAACAACGCCCGCCTGGCGCAGTTCAGGACGTACAACGACGACAGGCCAGCGTTTCAGGCGCTCCTGGACGCCCACAATGGCGACCTTCAGAGCTTCATGCGGGCGGTGGCCGAGGTCACCGCGGACCGGGAGGATCCCTACGAAGCGCTGCGCGAAGCCGCAACCCGGTCAGGCTCGGGAGCGGGTCATGATGCAATGGGCGTCCTCGAGGCGCAGCCGGATCTGGCCGAGGCGCGCGGGCACGACGGCTGACTGGCCGCGTGGGACCGAGATCGTGCCGCCCGCCGTGTCGATTCGGACAACGCCGGCGAGGACTGTGAGGCCGGTCATGGTGCCACCGAGGGAGACGTTCAGGGGTCCGGCCCCGCGGGCGGACTCGGCCTCGAACCATTGGGACCGCAGCAGGCGCACGTGGCGGACCGCGCCGTCGGACAGGGGCGTGGATTGGGCGCGGCAGGACGCGACAAAGGCCTCTCCTGTGGCCGCGAAGTTTGTGACGGCCAGCGACCGCTCCACGTGCAGCTGGCGGGGCTGGCCGTTGGGCGAACGTACGCCGTTCGCATCGTAGAGGCGGTTCCAGTCCCAGAAGCGGTAGGTCAGGCCGCGTTTTCCAGGCGCCACATGCTGCGGCTCCAGGAGGGTGATGCCTGCGCCAATCGCGTGCACGGTGCCGGCGCCGATGACAAACGCGTCGCCTGGCTTGCAGGGCACGAAATTCAGCAGCCGGTCCAGGGGGCCTCGCGCCTGGAGGCACGCCTCCACCTCGGCCCGGCCGACGCCCTCGCGCAGGCCCAGGTAGATCCCTGCGCCGGGCCGCGCCTCCAGCACAATCCAGGACTCCGGTTTGCCCGATTCATCCTCGGCGAGCGCGGGGTCGTCCATGGCGGGGTGGACCTGGACGCTGAGGTTGTCGGCGGTATCGAGCAGCTTGACCAAGAGTGGTGTCTGGCCGCCATACGCCTGCGATACGGCGCTGCCCAACCACCCCAGTGGGTCTGCGGAGATGAGGTCTCTGAGGAGGGTGCTGTCGCCCATGGCGGCGCTGGGGAAACTCGGCTCCACCGAGATCTCCCAGGACTCGCCCACCACACGGTCGTGTCCCGAGGACAACAGATCGCGCTTGTAGTGCTGCGGGATCTTCGTCCCGCCCCACGGCGTGCGCGTCGGTGGCGTGAAGTTGTCAGGTTGGAGAAGGGTTGGCCCTGGCGACGGGACCGAACTCAATTCTTGCAGAACCAGGTCAGCCTGAACTCGCGAAGGACGGGTGAGACGCCGTCGTCGTTGACCTCAAGGAAGATGGAGACGCGCATGAAGCGATTCTGCGGGATCTGCGCCTCGTCGAAGAGGGGTCCAACGGCTGTGGGCGACACGGAACCGGGGACCGCGGCGAGCTCGAGCTGCGGGGCGAGGTCGAGATCGTCGTGCGTGGGGGCGCTCGAGGCCGTGAAAGTGATGGTGCTGCCCTCGGGCGTCTCCGTGTCGAAGTGCATCAGATCCCAGTCCGGGCTGTCGCACTCGGCCTCCGCCTCGACCTGGTAGATACCCTCGCCGACGATGGTGCGTCTGACCTGCCCGGTGAAGTCGGAGTAGGTGTAGACCTGGCGGGGGCCAGTGAAGACGTCGAACTCCTCGGTCACGGGGTCGAGCCGGACAAGCTCTGAGGGCGCGTTGTAGTGGGCCAGCCAGATCTTGCCGTTGGCGTCTGCGCCGATTCCGGAGGCTCCCGTCCGGCTACCCGGCGGCGTGTAGACACGCACCTCGTTGCCGGGGACGACACCGCCGGGGACGAAGTCATCGGAGTCGAAGACCGCCATGCGTGTCGGGTTGCTCTCCAGCGGGGCCCAGATGCGGTTCTGCCCATCGACGGTGATGCCGCGTCCGACGGTGCTGTTGAACCCGGTGGTGTCCACGACCGTCCACTGTTCCAGCGCGGGGTCGTACCCGATGACATCGCGACCGCCCCAACCGGCGATCCAGACGCGACCGTTTCCATCCGCGGTGATGCCGTACGAGCCGCTGCGTCCACGGAAGTTGGGGAAGGGGATGACGGGGCTGACCGTGTTGTTTGTCGTGTCGACGTAGGCAAAGGAGTTGCCGCTCAGTACACCAATCCACAGCTTTCCATCGGCGGTGACGACACCCCCGTACGGTGACACGGGCACCGAGACCGAGGAGATCTCTTCCCCGGTTCGGGGGTCGAGCTTCCACCACATGCGCGCGGAGTAGCCGCCGACCCAGACGTAACCCTCGGGTCGTTCGTCGTCGCCGAGGTCGATGGCGAGGGCGCGGAGCACCGCATTGGGCTGACCGACGGGGACCGTGTAGGCGACGCATTCGTCGGTGTCGTAGGGCA
>CALBXO010000620.1 GCA_937890335.1 uncultured Pseudomonadota bacterium
ACTGATCACGCTCGCAAGGAGAGTGGCGTGCTTTCTTCGCCGAGGTCATCTAGCTCGCTGCGGCCCGCCACAGTCGGCGCAATTGGCACCTTCTTGGCGATTCCTGTACGCTTCGGAAGGATGGCGATGCGACGGCAGGGGGAGTCATAGCGAGACCGCTGCAATACCGGACAAGCTCGATTGCGACGACGTTCGTCGTGCTGTGCACGCTTGTGCTGTGCGGTTGTCCGTTTGACGGTTTGTCCGAGAATGACCTGGATCCTCCCGCACCGCCCGCGCCCATCAGTCCATTGACGATCACAGCTGGCTCGCTTCCGCGGGCCCAGGTTGAGGTCAGCTACGCGTCCCGGTTTGAGGCCGAGGGCGGTGTCGGCAGGTATCGGTGGGGCGCTGAAGGCCTTCCGGCTGGGCTGCGGATGGACCCACAGACCGGCGCTGTCTTTGGCGCGCCACGTGTCGGCGGCAGCCACACGGTCTGGGTCACCGTGGGCGACGCTGCCGGCCATTACGCTGGCATGCAGCGCCACCTTGAGGTGGACCCGAACCTGGAGATTCTCCCGCCCGGCCGGGTGGGTGTAACCTACTCATACCGCCTCGCCGCGCGCGTTGGTCAGGCAGTCATCTGGACTGACACAACGCCCCTGCCCGACGGTCTCGTGTTGGACCACGACACCGGACGCCTGCATGGCAGCCCACTGCGCGCGGGTGATGCCGAGTTCAGCGTCGTGGTGCTCGGACGCGATGACCAACGCGTGGACAAACGACGACTTCGGTTGCACGTGGCGGCACGACAGCGCGCCGAGGAGCCCGAGGTACACGTCATTGGCGACGCCAACGACTGGACAGGCTTCTCCACATCGCCGGCGGGCGACATGGACGCAGACGGCCGGGATGACTACCTGGTCGGGGCGCCGGGGCTGTTCTCCGACAACCACCCTGGGCGCGTTCACGTCGTCAGTGGCGGTACGGAGTGGGGCAGCGCGAACCTGGAAGGGACCCTGTCCGCCTGGGGCGAGACCGCGGGTGACGGCGCAGGCTGGGCGGTCGCTGACGTGGGAGACTTCAACGGCGACGGCCAGCCCGATGTGGTGGTCGGAGCCCCCTTTTCCGACGCTGCCGGCCCCTCGGCGGGAGCCGCATACATTCTCTACGGTCCGGTGACAGCCAGCCTCCCCCTGCTTCAGGCCGGGGTCCGGCTGTACGGGGAGAGTCCGGGAGACCTCGCCGGTTGGTCGGTCAGTGGCGCGCGCGACGTCAACGGCGACGGGCTGGACGATGTGATTCTGGGCGCCCCCGGCAGCGACCGGGGCGGCGTGGATGCGGGCGCTGCCTACGTCATCTTTGGACGCCGCGGTTTCCGCGGGCGCATCGATCTGGCTGACGCGGACATCATCTACGAGGGCACGACACCCGGCGAGCGGGTGGGCCACGATGTGGCCGAGGTCGGGAACCTGGCCGGCGACGACCTGCTGGACTTCGTCATCACGGCGGGCAGCTCGCCGGACGCGAGCGACGGTGATGGCGAGGCCAATGGAGAGGTCCCCACCGCGGCGTACGTCGTGTCTTCCGGTGCGCGGGGCAGCGTCAGGCTTGAAGATGACACGCTGCGGATCATCCGCGAGGCCATCGTCGCGCGGAGCGGTTTTGACGTCGCTGGGCCCATGGACCTCAACGGCGACGGTGCCAGCGATCTGGTTCTGGCGGGACAACTTGAGGAGCGCGGCCGCACGGTAATGGCAGTCACAGTGTTCTACGGCCCGCTGACAGACTCGCTCAAGCTCGGCGACGCCGCCTACAAGCTGACCACGGTGCGCGCCTCAGCGACGCTGTCCGTCGACCTGGCGGGCGACGTAAACGGTGACGGCTTTGAGGACCTCGTGGTGGGGGATGGGTACGGCTCGACCACGCCGTCCAAGGTCGGGGCTGGCGCGGCGTACCTGGTCTTTGGGCCATTTGGCGAGGGTACAGAGGATCTTACGACTGGCGGTGTGCGCATTGCCGGCGACGCCCACGGAGCGCACGTCGGCTTTGCGGTGGCCGGTGTGGGCGACTCCAACGACGACGGGTTTGACGACGTCCTGGTGGGCGCCCCTTCAGAATCAGGGCAGGGCCGTGCGTGGCTCTATCTGGGCGGAGAATAATCGCGGTTCGTGCCGGCACTCTCCCGCAATTTCATTGTCTCCGGTCTTGTCTGTCTCATCGTTGCGCTGGCCACCAAGGCCTCGCTGGGGTGGCGTGCCGATTGGGTCCTCCTACGACCCAAAGCCGTGCACCTCATCACAGTGGGCTGGCTGACCCAGCTCATCCTCGGCGTCGCCTGGTGGATGTTCCCGAAGCAATCTCGCGAGCAGCCGCGCGGTCCGGGCGCTCCGGTTGGGTCAGAAGGTCCAGGCGGCGCCCAGGGTGAGCTGAGGGAGGTAGTCCGTGTGGGTCTGGGAGCCCGGCTCGTCGGCGAGGGCAATCGAGTACACGCTGGCGCTCAGGGCGCCGCGGGCGCTCACGCGCAGCGCTGGCGTGAAGTCCCATCCTGCGCTCGCGCCCAACTCACCACGGAAACTCAGGGGCTCCACTGCGTCTGCGTCGTTCCCTGAGGCGAGCACGAGCCATTGGTTCATCGCCCGCACATCGGCGCCCAGTGCGACCCGACCCACCGAGGTCTCAAACCGTGCACCGAGTCCCACGGCGGGCCGGTGGAGACGAAATGCGGTGCGGTCCACGCCCCGCACGCTGTTGTGGGACGACCAGCCGTACTCGGCGACTACGTCCACAGCAAACCACGGCGCGAGCCACAGCGAGACGGACGCGTCCAGGTTGTGCTGCACACCTTCCAGCGCGAAGGCCTCCAATTGGGGCCCGGACAAGCCGTAGGCCAACCGGACCGAGGCGCGATCGAGCCCAGAGGCGGCGACACTGCCGCCAACCCCAAGTTCAGGGTCGCGCGCGTGAAAGCCGCGGTGGAATCCGGGGCCGAATGGTGTCGCGTAGAGATCGCGACGGTAGGCCTCGTCCTGCGTGCCGCGCGCCCTGTCTGAACGGGCTACGAACGACTGGTCGGCCAGTGCGACGCGCCCCCCCGCCACGCTCCCCACGCGGGCCTCGGTCTCTTCGGTGCGCACAAAGTAGTAGGGGCTCTGGGACAGCAGCGCCACGTGGGTACCGGTCCCCTCCTCCGAGTGAAGATCGGCGTAGCGCAGCCCGCGATGGTCCTCAATGTAGTACCTGCCCGCCTGCCCCGGTCCGACGGTCAGCAAGGTGGACCCGCCGAGGCTCTCCAGGTCCAGCAGCGCGGCACGCAGGTTCTGCCGCGGGGCCACAACCTCGACACGGATCCGCGTGCGCGGGTCCCGGATCGCGTCATTGGCCGCGGCCAGATACGACGCCATCTCAGGGTAGGTGACCCGTAGATCCCCGTCCACATCCGCTCCGCCCACAAGCCCACTTCGCACCTGGTGGCTGAAGACGCCCCCGCCGTACCTGGCCCACTCGTGGACCTCGGCGGCGCCGGCGGTGCTCAGCAACAGCCCCAGGTTGGGGTACTGGTCCAGGATCTCCCGCTTGTTCAGAAACGCGGCCAGCTCGTCGTCGTAGGTCTTTCCGGTGCGACCTGCCTCCCCGTCGCCGCGGTCCAGGACCATGAAGTAGGCATGGCAGGCGTCAATGATCAGGTGGGTTCGGCTGGCCACGTCGGGCTCGACCACGTCGCGCAGCAACATAGGCCGGGTGTACTTGCCGTCCCGCAGACTCAGGTAGCCGACGCCCTGTTCGTCCACCGCACCGTGCCCCACAAAGACCACGTAGAGCTCGGCGCGCTCGCCCTTGGCCCGCACGTCCCGTACCCGCTGCTGCATCTCGCCGATGACCCGCTGCACATTGTCCACGGTTGGGGGCACACTCAGCTCCGCCAGCGTCGGATGGATCTTCTGCGTCTCCGCGTCCAACGTCGCCAGCAGCCTCGTCTCGTCGGCGAAGTTCGAGAAGATCTCCCAGTAGCGCGCGCCGTCGTCGTCGGCGAATTGCAGAGGTCGAATGCCCGGGTCCTGGGATCCGTTGTGCGCGACGATGACTGCGAAAGTATGGGTTGCCGACGCCGGTGCGCACACAAGCGCCACGGCGAGCGCCGTCGCCAAGCCCACGATCCAGGTTCTGTGTTGGGTACTCACGGCGCCTCCTTCCCCACCTTCAACGTCTGGTGGCGAACGATGTACTCCCCGAGTCCCTGGTCCCCGAGGCGGATCTCCCTGCCATCCTGGCTGTCGGCCGAGACACCGTCGAGATCGAGCCCACCTCCCATGGGGGCGAACTCGTCCTGGAAATGACGCTCCACGGCGTCCCTGCGCAGGGGCGCGGCGGTGAAGACACCATAGATTTCATAGCGGCCATCGCTGTGTTGGGCGGACACTTTGACCGACTCTCCCAGCCCACGCAGCCTGCCCGCCTCCTCCACAGTCAGCGAGCCATGCTCGGATTGGGCGGGCTCCGTGGGCCGGTACCAGAGGATGCGGCCCGTCTCGTCAAAGGCGAACAGCGCGAGGTAGGGCAACTTGCCGGCGCCGCGATCCGCCTTGTTCAAGTAGAGAAACTTCAGTTCGTCCTGTGCGTCGCAGCGAAGCACGCCACTGGCGCGGTCGGTTTCCCGGAATGTCACGCGGCCCTCGACCTCGGACACGCAGAGGATCTCGAGCTGTCGCACACCGTGAAAGTCGCCGGTGGGCACAAGCGCGGATCGGGCGGCGAACCCGTCGTCCAGCGGCGCATCGCCCGGCCGGATCCAGACAGCCACGAGCGCGACTGCGGCGAGCGCGCCAGCGGCGTAGAACCAGCGGGAGTTGGCCTGGACAAAGCGCTGGAGACTCGCCATGAGGCCCGCGGGCTCCGACGACTCGCCCAGGCTTCGAATTCCGGCACCCATCACCGCGTCGGAGAACCGCCGGGCAAATCCCGCGCCCCCGTGTTGGTCGCCGAGCAGCGCCGCGTCTGCGGAGGCCAATTGCTCAAAGTAGAGTTTGCAGCGGTCGCAGCCGCGAAGGTGCTGCCGCACGCGCAGGGGCTCGGAGGCCTGGTCTCCGACAAAGAGGGCGTCGAGCTGTGCTTTCACGTGGTCGTGGGTGAGGGTGGTCATCTTCACTCCTTCACATCGGCGTGGCCGCTGCCACGAGGGTCAGCAATGCCAACAACTCGCGCGCGTCCAACGCTTTGATCTGCCCCTGGCGCTTCATGTGTCGCAGCAGGCGTTGCCGCAAATCCCCGATCGCGCGCCGGACGCGGTTGCGATCCAGGCCAAGACGTTCCGCCGTCTCCTCCTGGCTGAGCCCGTCTACAAACCGCAGCTGCACCAATTGCCGCGTAGGCTCGTCCAGGGACTCGAGAAAGGCGCGCACCAGCTCGTGCTCTTCGCGCCGGATGTTGAGCCGCTCGGGCCCCTTGGGCATGGCCGTCCAATCGCCAACAGGCGAGGACTCGGCCGACTCGGCGACCAGACGTGTCTCCACCCCCTCTGGGATGAACAGCGCCATCTCCTTCTTGCGCCGGCGAAACTCGTCGATGACGAGATTACGGGTAATCCCGTGCAGGTACGGCGCGTAGGGCCGAAGCCCGCTGTAGCGCTGCCGAGCCTTGACGGCGAAGGCCTTGAGGAACGTCTCCTGAAGCGCATCCTCGACCTCGAACTCAGTCCGGAAGCCTTGAAACCGAAACCGGTCGCTGCCGGAGTTGAACCCAAAACCCGCCCGCAGAAGCAGACCCACCGACTCGCGGTAGTGCTCGTAGACGCGGTACAGCGCTGACTCTTCGCCCGCGCGAAAGCCGTCCAACAGCGCTCGATCCTCCATCAACAGCATGGCCTGCTCCCCTCGGTTCAATGCCCATTACGGAGTAAGCGCGCCGGATGGTCACTTTTCTTGGGCTCGGCCGCTCGTCGCGACGTGCTGCTGCGGCTACGAATCAGTCACGCGACCAGAGATGGGCCTGGAGAGCACGCTGGTCTACCAGCAGTTTGCACGGGACACGGGTGAACCTGCGCACTGGATCGCCTGGATAGATGTGGGTCGGCAGTGGGTCGTTGACGCCGAGGTAGAGCTGGCCGTCGAGGCTGATGTGGCCGGACTTCCTGGGGCCCGCGGTCGCCAGTATGCGGATCTCGCCGTTGCCCGCACCGTACTGCTCCTGGTGATCGCTCAGCGCGATGCAGCCGTTGGGCGACGCGGTCACCAGCGCGAGATCGACGGTCGTCAGCATGACCTGGCGCTCCCAGGTGTCGTCCCGTGCGGTGAAACGCAGGGTCACCTCGCCGGGAGCTGCCTGGGGAAAGTCGTCGCGGCCGGGTTCGATGACCAAGGGCTCGGCGTCCGAGCCTACGATGGCCACAGTCACGACGCGGTCGGTGTCATTGATCACCAGTGCGCCGGCGACGGGATCGTGGCAGCCCGCTGCGACGAGTAACGCCGTCAGCAGCACCCACCTCACTTCTTGTCCTTCTTCTTCCCGAACAACCGGAACTCGTGGCTGAAGACCGACTTGAGGCTCTCGACGCTGACCTCACCCCTGAGCTTGTCGGCCAGAGACGCGGCCTCTTCCTCGGCCTGTTTTTGCGACGACTGCGATGCGGGTGGCAGCGCGCCGCCGCCCGATTCATCGAAGACCATTCCAGGCGCCCATTTGCGCGCCTGACGGGGCTGCGGCACCGAAGAGCGCTCGATGGGGGCTGGTGTGGGCACCGGCTGCGCATGGTCGTTCCAGGTGGAAGTCTCCGGATCATCGTCCAGGTCCGCGACGACCGCGTTCCCCGAGGGTGGCCCTGCAGCGAGCCTGCTGATGTTCGCCTCCGCCATCTTGGGCTCTTTGCCCCCAAACGGAAGCCGCAGCTCCATGGTCATGATGTTCTTGAACGCCTTCCACCCGCCCGTGTCCGCCTTGGATCGGGCGGCCGCCCACTCGGGCAGGACATCTTCTGGGAACAGGTGGTGCGAGACGAGAGACTGCAAAGCGATGACCATCTCGCGCTGCCGGGCCTCGTCCGCGAGGCGCATCGTATCTCGCAAGCAATTGATGATCCTCTCGACCCGAAAACCCTCCCGTTGGGCGGTACCCGCGTTGAGGGCGGCCTCGGTCAACAGGGTCAATTGGCTGCAGGCTGCAGAGAACTCCGGTGAGTCCAGCGGCGTGTCCAGGAGCTCGCGCTGGAGGACACCCCACATGGCCATGTGGAACAAGTCCTCCTGAAGCGCCGCGACCCCTGGAAAAGCGCCGAGAAGTTTGGCCGCCGCGGAGTCCGGTGTGGACAGCTGAATGTTCTGGATGACGTTGGTGATGCGCAGCGGCGGGGGCGTCAGCGTGCCAAACTGCCCGGTGTCGCGCTGGCCCCCCACGGCCATCATCTCAGAGGTCACCCGCCCCGCGTAGGACGCGTCGGAGACGCCAGCGTCGGCCAACTCCAGCACCCCCGAGCGCAGCCGCTCGGCGACCTCGTCCATCGACGTCGGGCGGTCGCCCGGGCGCTTGAGCAGCATCTGCGCAACAAGGCTCTCGATGGAGCTGCCCGACAGGTCCTCGCGGTGTTTGCCGATTGGCTCCGGCGCCTTGAATACGTGCTGACTGAGGATCTCGAAGTCGGTCCCCTCGTTGAAAGGGGGCTTGCCGGCGAGCAGCTCGTACAGGATCGCGCCCAGGGCGTAGATGTCACAGCCCGGCCCGACTTCCGCCGCCTCGTTGTTGATCTGCTCAGGGGAGATGTACGCCGGTGTCCCGAGCACGAGCCCCGCTCGGGTGAGCTTCTCCGTGCCCTCGCCCTGCTGCACCTGCGCGATGCCAAAATCGAGGACCTTGGCGTGGTCCCGCCGCCTCCCTTCGAGCAGAATCATCACGTTGTCGGGCTTGAGATCGCGGTGAATGATCCCCAGCTCATGGGCCGCCTGGATGGCCTCAGCAATCTGCTCCGCGATACGGATTCCGCGGTTGAGCGGCAGCGCGCCCCCCATCTTGCTGAGCAGCTTGGCCAGCGAGACCCCCTCCACCATCTCCATGATGAGGTAGATTCCGAGCGACTCGTGAAACCCAAAGTCCGTGACGAAGACGATGTTCGGATGGCGCAGCTTGCTGAGCGCGATGGCCTCGCGCCTGAAACGCTCAGCGACCGTCGCGTCGGTCGAGAAACGGGCGTGGAGCACCTTGACCGCGTACGGCGTGCGCAACGACTGGTGCTCGGCGCGCCACACCGTTCCCATTCCGCCGCTGGCGATCTTGGAGACGATCTCCAGGTTGCCGACCTTGTGGCCAACTGCGTTGGAGGCCAGGGACACGAACATGTGTCCGCAGTCCTCGCAGGCCATCGCGCCCTGATCGACTTCTGTCTGGCAGCGGGGACAGACCCCTGTACTCGTCATGAATCCTTGCGTTCCGACCGAGACATACGCGCAACCTACCCCAAAACTAGCAGAACGCGGCCAGATTCCCTACCCGCCTGCAGCGTTTGCGCGAGGCTGGCGAGCACCAGACCAATGGCGTAGAGTGCGCGGCATGTCGACACCCGAAAAAGTCGGGGTTCTGCTGGTGAACCTAGGTACACCCAACAACCCCTCCGTCCCGGCAGTGCGGACCTATCTGGATCAGTTCCTCAACGATCCGCGGGTGCTGGACATCCCGCCGCTGCTGCGCTGGTTTCTGCTGACTTTCGTGATCTTGAGGTCCCGCCCGGCTGAATCTGCGCATGCGTATGAGAAGGTCTGGGACGAGCGCGGATCGCCGCTGCTGTACCACAGCGTGGACCTGCAGGCGGGCCTTGAACAGCGCCTCGCGGACCGACACTTCGCCCTTGGCATGCGGTACGGCACGCCGTCCATCGAGTCGGCTTTCCGGCAGCTGATGGATGCGCCCGTGGACCGGATCGTCGTGGTGCCGCTGTATCCGCAGGAGGCCTCGTCCTCGACGGGCACGGCACTGGAAGAGGTGTACCGCCTTGCTGCCGCGGAGTGGAAGGTCCCGTCCGTACAGGTCGTCCCGCCGTTCTTCGCCGACGAGGCGTTCGTGGCGGCCTGGGCCACTGTCTTCAGCGAGGCGACCGACGCGTTCCAGCCCGACCACGTGCTGTTCAGTTACCACGGGCTGCCCGAGCGGCACATTCTCAAAGGCGATCCCAAGCACACAGGCGACTTCACCAAGGGCCGCGGGCACTGCCTGGCGTCCGACACCTGTTGCGACACGTTTGGGGACGCCAACCGTCACTGCTACCGGGCACAGTGCTACGCGACGACGCGGGCGTTGACGGCGGCTTTCGGGGTTGAGCCTGGGGGTTACACCGTGTCGTTCCAGAGTCGCCTCGGCAAGGACCCCTGGGTGCAGCCGTTCACGGACCAGGTCATCCCCAAGCTCGCCGCTGCCGGGCACAAACGCCTGGCGGTGCTCTGCCCTGCGTTTGTCGCCGACTGCCTGGAGACCATCGAGGAGATCGGGATGACCGCCCACGACCAGTTCCTGGAGGCCGGTGGTGAGGCGTTCAAGCTGGTCCCGTGTCTCAACGCGCACCCGGCCTGGGCGGACGCGCTGGCGAAGATCATCGGACGCCTGTGATCGAAATCGCGGTCAGCGAGAGCTTCGAGACGCTGGACGCGGAGGCGTGGAACCGCCTGGTCGGCGAACACGGCTCACCCTTCCTGGAGCACGCCTGGCTGGTCGCACTGGACCGGACCGGGTGTGTGGACCCCAAGGAGGGCTGGCTGGGACAGACCATCACCGCCTGGCGCGACGGCGAGCTCATTGGGGCCATCCCGCTCTACATGAAGGGGAACAGCCGTGGGGAGTTCGTCTACGACTGGTCTTGGGCGGACCTGGCGGGTCGCCTGGGCGTGCCCTACTACCCAAAGCTGATCGCGGCGGTCCCGTTCACCCCGGTCGCCGGCGAGCGGCTGCTGGTACACCCTGAGCTGGTCGGCGAGGAGCGCGGCGAGGTCCTGGAGATGCTGGTCCGCGGCGCCCGGGCCTGGACAGAGCGCACCGACGCCAAAGGCCTCCACTTCCTGTTCGTGCCGGAAGATCA
>CALBXO010000621.1 GCA_937890335.1 uncultured Pseudomonadota bacterium
GTGTCTTGCGTAGCTCAGGAAGCGCGGCGCGTGCCGTGATCGCGGCCCCCACGACATTCACGTCAAACTGACGGCGCCAATCGTCGGCGGACAGCTTCTCAATGCGCCCGCCCACGGAAAATCCCGCGTTGGCGACCACCACGTCCAGCTTTCCAAACGCCGCAACGACAGCCTCCACGGCGTTGGCCAACGACGCTTCCTCCGTCACATCGCAAGGGACCGCAAGCGCGCGGTGCCCATACTGGGCGAGCTCCGCCACAACGGCCTCAAGACGATCTCGCCGCCGACCGCTGACCGCGACATCCGCCCCCTGGCGAGCAAACTCGTGGGCCATATGAGCACCCAGGCCGCTTCCACCGCCCGTAATCCAGACCGCGTGACCATTGAAACGACTCATAGCGGAACTCAGGGGGGTACGGGTTCGCAGATGTTGATGAGGCGCCGCGCGTCGAACGCCTCCAGGTTCCGGCAGCGGGTCGCCACACCGCGGTTCTCAGGACACGGGCCGCTGCCAGGGTCCCCGTCACCGCAATGTACGCCGCAGAACGTTCCTTCACGACCGGGGAAGCGCACGCAGCTTGAGTTTCCGGGACAATCTTCGTGGTCCTCGCAGGCGTAGGTGCAATAGCCCAGGCCATCCCGTGGCCCGTCGTCGCCGGTCCAGCAAAGACCTCCGAGACAGTCCGCGTTGGTGGCGCACTGGCCGCCCATATCCCGCGGGTACGTGGCAAAGCAACCCTCTTGCCAGGTGATGTCGTCGCCGTCGATGACGGGCAGGAGACGGCACCTCAGACCGAGCTCCCTGGGGCACTCCGCGCAATAGCGGACGCAGTGATTTCCACCACCAAACGCGCCCGAGGACGCGAAGTCCACGCAGATCTCGCGTGCCGGCTCACACCCGTCGACGGCGCAATCCGCGGTGGTGCAGTACCCATCGGGGAAGGCGTCGGGGGGACAGGGGCGGTCCCCTTTGCAGAGGCAGGCACCGCCCGCGCACGCGTCGTCGGCGTCGCAGGAAGCCCCGGTCAAGGCCCCCGACCGACACGCGCCACCCACGCATCGCCCTTCGGAGCACCGCCGCGCAGTCCAGGATTGGCCCCCCACGTCGCAGGTCTGCTGGTTCTCGGCATCGCGGCAGAGGGTCGCTCCCGGCTCGCAGCGGGTGACGCAAGCACCCGCCTCACAGCTTTCGAGGTTGGCGCAGGTTACTCCGGCTTCCCAAGCGGTGCCTTCCTCGTTGCAGACCTCGGTGGCGACCAGCTCCCCGTCCGCGCACCGCGTATCGCCCGGGCAGCACGCCGTGCACCGTGTGTCCGGCTCAGGGGGGTCCGTGGGATCTTCTGCGAGATCGGGCGCCAGATCCGGCTCCGGGGCCACATCCGCGGTGTCCTCTACGGTGGCGTCGGTGTCGGGTCCGGCGTCGGTAGTCTGCGGCGTCGATCCACCGCTGGCGCACCCCCAGACACAGACTGCCAGGGCCACCGCCGCTACGACGCGCACCCGCATCTCAGCTCTCGGAGCGCAGCAGCGCGTAGAGCGCCGCCAGTCGCCGCGAGGGGTCCTTCTTGCTTCCGTTCATCAGGGTGCGGAAGAAGCCGGAGAGCTTCGGGTTGGCCTTCCGGGTCAGCCACCCGATCGCGAGGATCTTCTCCGTGTCGGAGCCGTCCTGTGCCATCCGCTGGAAGTACGCAATGTCCTTGTCGCTGCTGTGACGCAGCAGCGTGCCCACCGCGTCCTCGCGGACATCCGCCGGGAAGCCCTCGCCCGTGCATTTGCGCAGGATGTCGATGCCCTTCTCGCCCATCAGGCTGAGGCCGTCCAGCGCGTCGGTCCGGTGCTGCGCAGTCGGTGACTTGAGCATGTAGAAGATCAGCTCGTCGCGCAGCGCCTGCGGCAGCGCGCGGATCTGATCAAAATAGTCCTCCGGCGGACGCTGGAATGCGGACTGGATGTAGCGCTCGCCCTTGCCCTTGTCGAGCTGCAGAAGCAGCAACGTGGCCTTGAACCGCAGCTCCACATCCTTGTCCCGCGTGAACACCTCGAGGATGTTCGCCGTGCGCTTGTCGCCAATGTGTGTCAGCCCCTTGAGCACCAGACGCTTCACCTCCGGGTCTGGGTCGCCAGCCTTGAACATGAGGGCACTGGCCGCGTCGTTGGTCTTGATCTGACCCAGGGAGATCAACAACCGGTACTTCATCTCCTTTTCGGGATTGCGGTTGAGCGCCTGCTGAAGGTGCTTGACGCCCGAGCCCTCGCCCAGGACACCCAGCCCCACGGCGGACGCGTTCCGGATGTCTTCGTGTCCGTCAAAGAGGGTTCCCGCCAAGATCTCCGCGGCCTTCGGCGAGCCCGTGTAGCCCAACCCAGCCACACCTTTACGGCGCTCGTCCAGGACGGTGGAATCCTCGAGCTTGATCAGCGTCTCGAGGGCTGCCTTGTCGCCGGTCAGACCCAGGACGCCATAGAGCATCAACGTGAGCTCCATGTCGTCCCCAGCGTCGTCCGCGATCAGCTTGTCAGCGATCTCCTTGGGTACTTTGGGCCGGAGCTCGAGGACTTTGGCCACAACCTCTTTGAGGTCTTCCCCCACCTCGGTGCTGAGCTTTTTCACAAGATGCTGTGCCGCCGCGGGATCCCCTACCTTGACCAGGTGTTGGTACGCGAGGTCGACGATGGCGGGGTCCGCATCCCCGATGGCCTTGCGCGCCACGGCGTCAACTTCCGGACCGCCGAGCTTGAGGGCGAGCTCCAACCCGGCCCGCCGTGCGCCAGCGTCTTTCTTGTTACCCAGCATCTGGTCGGCCCAGGCCACCGCCGCCGGTCGCGTTCCGCGGCGCAGCACCTCGAGATACGGCTCGCGCTCCTTGGCCTTCACCACGCCACCGAGCAGCGCATACTCGTCGTCGGTGCCCCACTCTGCGCAGTACCGGAGAGCGTCCGTCCGCAGGCCCGCGTCCACCTTCTTGCCAGTGAGCCACCCCTTGAGGAGCTTGAGCCGAACCGGCGCAGAGACCGCCGGCAGCAACTGGGTCATGGTGCGGAAACGACTCGCCTTGGCGTCCGCCAGCTCCTTGTCGAGCGCAGCGATCCCCTTCTTGTCTCCGCGTGAGGCAAAGCCAATCACCGCCCCGCGGCGGATGGACGGGTTCGTGACCGTCAGGAAGGGGTACAGCTCCTTGTCGAGCTTCTTGTCGCGCAGCTCAATTCCCGACTGCACGGCGTACCGCTTGGCCAGAGGCTCATTGGACTCCAGGCCTTTGGCGACCTCAGCCATGGCCTCTTCTTTGAGCTCTTTGGTGATCTTCGCGTCGGCCGTGGAGGCGGCGCACAACAGGAGCGTGGCCGCCAGGACCACAGAGAGATGTCGCGTCAAAATGGGCACCTGGATGTCGGACTTCACGGGAAGTGCTCCCGAAGCCTGTCCTGAATCTTCTGCTCTACCTTTCCCTTGAATGGCCTGGCTAGAAAACTGAGCTTGATGTCGATGGCCAAGGTCTGGCCGTTCACTTCGAACTTGCCTGAGAAGGCCTTGCCCTTCACTTCGGCACAGGTCTTCGCGGCGTTCCAGCTGATGTCGTTGACGAGGCTCGGGAACTCCGCCTTCACGTCACCGATGAGCTGTTCGGTCTTGGCGCGGACGGCGTCGAGCTCCAGTCCGTGCGCATGTCGTATCGAGATGTCGGCCATCGAGCATTCACTCCGTGTCCAAAAGTGGTCACGAAGTGCTAACAGCGGCACACCCTCAAGTCAATCCACGAAGATGCGTTTTGCGCCGTCGCCGTGGACCACCACGGTGCCGACGACTCACCGTGCGCCAACCTGTGACGCAGCTTCCGAGGGCAGGCTGACCTCTTGCCCCTCCCCCACCTCTTCCACGGCCAAGGGCGACACGGCGCCCGCCTTGCTTCCCGCCAGGAACGCCGGAAAAACGTAGACGCACAGGCCGTCGTCATTGATCCACGGCTCAGCGACGCCCTTGTTCACCAGCGCC